>CANQIV010000008.1 GCA_947624135.1 uncultured Bacilli bacterium
TGTAACAAATGGAAATAGCGCAGTAGCAAAAACAAGAAGTAGTGTAGTAAATATAACAGAAGCACATTCAGGAATAAGTGTATTAAAATATAAATGGCTAACAAGTAATACAGATTCAGCATCAGATGGAACAACATTCACAACAGGAGATACAGTAACAACACCAGCAAATTTAAATGGAACATATTATTTATGTGTATATGTAACAGATAAAGTAGGAAATTCTAAGAATTTATGTTCAAATGCATTTAAACTAGATAATACAGCACCAACGATAACATTTGGAACGAATGGAAATAATACTTTTGCAAAAACCCAAAGTAGTAAAATAACAGTAACAAATGATAGTTATGGAGCAGCCTTAAATACAGAAAGCTATAAATATATATGGTCAACAAGTAATACAGCCACACCAACAACAAAATTCACATCAGGAACGTCATATAGTCAATCAAGTGGAAATGGAAATTATTATTTAAGAGCAACAGCATGTGATAGTTTAAATAACTGTACAACAAAAACAAGTGCTGTATTTAAATTAGATAATGAAGGCCCAACGATAACAACGGGAACAGCTACATCTACAGCATCATCAATTACAATACCTTCAATATCAGTATCAGACAGCAAATCAGGAGGTGCTCAAATAACAGGTTGTACAGCAGGAACAGGAAACTCTTATACAGGATATACTGGAACTGTAAGTGGAAATAAGTGTACAATTAGTGGATTATCATCAAGTATAACTTATAATTATAGAGTAACAGCAAGTGATGCTTTATCAAATTCAAATACCAAAGATGGTTCAATAACAACTAAACCTGCTTTTGCAACAGATAGTTGGGCAACAATTTCTGCAAATGTAAAATCAGGAAATATTAGTTATTATAAAGTAGGTGATAAAAAGACAGTTAATATGGGAAGTTTTGGAATTCGCGAGGTAAGAATAGTTAATACATCATCTTGTACAACTGAACTTAGTAAATCAGCATGTGGAGTTGTATTTGAATTTGTGGAAGCTATTGCGCAAGGTCGTATGAATCCTAATCATGAGACTACTGGAGGTTGGAGAGATTGTACAATGCGAACATATTTAAATACTACTATTTTATCTGCTATGCCTGTAGATTTACAAAATGTAATTTCAAATACAACTGTAGTTTCTAGTATTCTTGGTACAAGTACTACTTATACAACGACTGATAAATTGTATTTAGGTTCAGTTGTTGAAATATGGGGAAATAGCAATTATACTGAAACTTATACAAGACAGTTGGATTATTATAAATCTATTGGTGGTGCAGAAGCTAAATATTATAATGGTACAAAGGTTAAATATTATACTCGTTCACCACAATCATGGTCTTGGCTTTTCTACAATTATGATGGCCCAGAAATTTCTGTACCTCTATTCAAAGTAGGTTAAAAATGTTTTAATTAAGAAAGTAGGGTAAAATTCAAGAAAATACCCGACAAAATGAAAAAAGTATTTTTTAAACTTGTTACTAACATAACTTAATTTAACTTACTGACTTATTAAAAAAGTTCAAGAGATACCGATAAATCCTTTATTTATGGTATCTAGTAAATTGAACTTTTTTATGTTACAATTAATTAGGTGTTGTCTATGTGGAATATTGGAAATATTACAATAAAAAGAAAAGTAGGTCTCGCACCTATGGCTGGGATATCAAATCCAGCTTATATGAAAATATGTGAAGAAATGGAATGTGGATTTTGTGTAACAGAACTTATAAGTAGTGAAGCAATAGTAAGAAATAATAAAAAAACATTTGATATGTTAAATGGTATAGATAAACTAAATATTCCAATTGGTATTCAAATATTTGGTAACAATCCAATTACAATGAGTAAAGCAGCTAAAATATTAGTTGAGAAATATAATGTTAAATTTATTGATATAAATATGGGATGTCCTGTACCTAAAGTTGCTTTAAATGGTGCAGGAAGTGGACTTTTAAAGACTCCAGATAAAGTTTATTCAATTGTAAAAGCAGTAGTAGATAATGTAGATGTTCCAGTTACAGTAAAAATAAGAAGCGGATGGGATAAAGATAGTATTAATGCGATAGAAATTGCAAAAATAATAGAAAAGGCAGGCGCAAGTGCGATATGCGTTCATCCTAGAACTAGAACTCAAGGATATAGTGGTACTGCAAATTGGGATATAATTAAAGATGTCAAAAAATCTGTAAATATTAAAGTAATAGGTAATGGAGATATAAAAAATTGTTATGATGCTAAAAGAATGCTTGAAGAAACTAATTGTGACGCTATAATGATAGGTAGAGCTGCACTAGGTAATCCTTGGATTATAAAAGAAACTGTAGAATATTTAGAAAAAGGAATAATACCTAGTGATATATCAAAAGTAGATAAAATAAATATGATAAAAAAACATTTAAATTATTTACTTGAAACTAAAGATGAAAAAGTCGCACTCTTAGAAATAAGAAACCACGCTGCATGGTATTTAAAAGGAATAAAAAACACTAAAGAATTAAAAGAAAATATTTTTAAAACTAAAACAAAAAAAGAAATTATAGATTTATTAGACAAATATTTAATAGATAATACATAAATTAAATATCCCTATTATTTTTTAAAAATTCACGGAGTATTTTAGTTAATGCTCTTTTTTCTATTCTCGATACATAACTCCTTGAAATATTTAATTTTTTAGCTATCTCTTTTTGTGTAATTTCATCATTATCAAAAAGTCCATATCTATATATTAAAATTTCTTTTTCTCTATTTGTTAATACATTGAAATATTTTTTTAAATCAGTAATATTATCTTCTTTATGTAAATCTAAAGCAAAATCTTCTGTAGGTGTTTTAAGTATATCAAGTATATTAATTTCATTTCCTTCTTTATCAAATCCTATCGATTCATTAATACTTATATCCTTATTTCTTTTTTTATTATTCCTAAAATACATGAGTATTTCATTTTCTATACATCTAGCTGCATATGTTGTAAGCCTTGTATTATTTTTTTTAGAATAACTATCTATTCCCTTAATAAGACCAATAGTACCTATACTAATTAAATCATCAGTATCTTCATTTTTATTATCATACTTTTTTACTATATGTGCGACTAATCTTAAATTGTGTTCAATAAGTTTTTCTCTTGCAAGTTTATCTCCCAATTTAGCTTTATCAATATATAATTCTTCTTCTTCATTAGTTAATGGTTCAGGAAAACTATTATTAGAATAAGCCGCACTAAATATATAAAAATCTTTAAATAAATTCTTAATAAAATTAAACATAATACACCTCAAAATAGTATATTCTTTACATATTTTGTCCTATTACATGTAAAATACATTTAAAAAAAATCATAATATATTGTATAAAAATTGTTATTAAGTTAAAATTAAATTAGGTGATAGTATGCTAAGTAAATTAATAAGTAATAACGAGGAAATACTAAAAGAAGCAATTAACAGTGGTATTAGTAGCGATACAATACGTGATACATTAAACAATTTAATAGAAAAAAAAGATAGAACAGGTAAAACTCCAAAACAAATATCAAAGGCAGTAGCAAGCATAGCTTACATGAAAAAAGATATAAAATTACCTGATACAGAAGAATACTATTCAAGCGTCGTAAAAAATAATAGTGCGAGAATTAAAAGTGCATTGAATGATGGTATAAGTCCAGTTGAAATAGCAAGCTCATTATTAGATACGGTTAATTCATCAAATAAAAATTCTAAAAAACAATTAAATTTTATTGTTAAATTAGTAACAAAAATGAAAAAGAAAGAATTAAAATTAAAAAATCAAAGAGAAATTACAAATCAATATCAAAAAAAACTCATAAATAATTCAAGATAAAAACAAATTAAATGTTTTTTCTTTTTATATATGGTAATTTTATTTAATTTGTTATAAAATATTTATGGTGGATGATATGAAAAGAAAAAAATATAAAATGAGTATATTTATTATAATTCCTATAATGGTAGTTATTTTATGTTTAGTAATATTTCAAATTATGAAAAACAGTTTAAAAGTTAAAGTGTATTTAGAAAATAATTTGAATGTAGAAATAAATGAAAAATTGACAAATATTTCATTAATAAAGAAAGTAACAAATGGTAATATAGTTGATAAAGAAGAAAATATAGATACTAGTAAATTAGGTAAAAAAGAAATAACTATAAACTTAAAAAATAAATATGGTAAAAAACAAAGTTATAAATATATAGTAACTATTGTAGATACTATAAAACCAGTAATTACTTATAATAGTGAAATAGAATTATTTGTAGGAGATAATAAAGATTTACTTGAAGGAGTTAGTGTAACAGATAATTCCCTTGAAAAATTATCAGTTACTATAGAAGGAGATTATGATTTAAATAAAGTAGGAGAATATAAAGTATATTTTACAGCAAAAGATTCATCAAATAATATAACAAAAGAAGAGGTAACAATTAAAGTAAAAGAAAAAAATAAATCAAACAATGTAGATATTGTACCTGATAAAACTTTTACAACATCAAAAGGATTTAAAGGAGTAATTAAAAACGGAGTAACTTATATAGATGGAATTTTAGTAGCAAACAAAACATATTCATTACCATCTACTTATGGAACAAAACTTACAGATGAGACTATGACAGCTTTTAATGAAATGCAAAGTGCAGCAGCAAGTGAAGGTATAAAATTAACTATTGTAAGTGGATTTAGATCATATAATTATCAAAAAACTTTATATAATAATTATGTATTAACAGATGGTGTAGAACTTGCAGATACATATTCAGCTAGGCCAGGACATTCAGAACACCAAACTGGGCTTGCATTTGATTTAAATTCAGTAGATGATTCATTTGGAGATACAAAAGAAGGAATATGGCTTTCTAATAATGCTTCTAAATATGGATTTATTTTAAGATATCCTAAAGGAAAAACTAATGAAACAGGATATATTTACGAACCATGGCATTTTAGATATGTAGGAAAAGATTTTGCTTCTAAATTATATAATAATGGTGATTGGATTACAATAGAATCATATTTTGGAATAACAAGTGAATATAGTAATTGACTTAAAATATTATAAATGTTAAAATTAAATTGTAAATCAATGAGAAAGAATAGTAATAAAATATTATTTTTAAGAGAGTTAATGGTTGGTGAAAATTAATACTTGTATTTTATGAATCTACTTTCAAGAGAAATGCAAACATTTCCGCTTTAAATGGGCGTTATCTTAATTAAGACTATTGTTAGGATGGTACCGTGCATGTCACTCCTACTATAGTCTTTTATTTGGCATTAAATGATTTATTAATATGGAGGATTTATGTTAAAAGAATATTTTGATGAAGAAAAATTTGAAGAAATAAAAAATATAGATAATTTAATCTATAAAGCACTTGAAATAGTAACGATATTATTTAAAGATGATAAAGATAAAGGAGGGTTTCCTTATATAATACACTTAATGTCGGTTTATAGTTCTGTATACACAGAAGAGCAAAAAGTAATTGCTTTACTACATGATACAATAGAGGATAAAAAAGTTAGTGAAAAAGATTTAATAGAAATTGGATTTCCTAAAAAAATAGTAGATGATGTATTAATGTTAAGTAGAATAAAACCACTTGAATATGTCGATTATATAGATAGAATAGTAAAAAAAGGTTCAAGGGATGCTATCATGGTAAAATTAGCAGATCTTAAAAATAATATGGATTTAACTAGAATAAAAAATCCTACTTTAAAAGATTATGAAAGAGTAGAAAAAAGATATGCACCTTCATATGAAAAAATATTAAATAGATTAAAAGAAATGGAGAAATAATATGATAGATATAAAGTTAATTAGAGAAAATAAAAAATTAGTAGTAGATAATATAAAGAAAAAATTTCAGGATGAAAAACTACCTATTGTTGATGAAATAATAGAACTTGATGAAAGACTTAGAGAATTAAAACAAACTGGGGATAATTTAAGACAAGAAAGAAATTCAACTAGTAATGAAATTGGTTCATTAATGAGAGATAAAAAAATAGATGAAGCTAATAAGAGAAAACAACAAGTTGTAGAAATTAATAATAAATTAGTAGATATAGAAAAAGAAGAAAATGAATTATCAGAAAAGTTAAAAGAAAAAATGATGGTAATACCACAAATCATTGATGATAGTGTACCAATTGGAAAAGATGATACTGAAAATGTTGAAATTGAAAGATTTGGTGAACCAATTGTTCCAGATTATGAAATACCATATCACGCTGATATATGTGAAGCATTAAATGGTTTAGATAAAGAGAGTGCTGGAAGAACAAGTGGTAATGGATTCTATTATTTAATGGGTGATATTGCAAGATTACATTCAGCAATGCTAAGTTATGCAAGAGATTTTATGATTGATAAAGGATTCACATATTGTGTTCCACCATTTATGATTCGTAGTGATGTAGTTACAGGAGTTATGTCTTTTAAAGAAATGGAAAATATGATGTATAAAATTGAAAATGAGGATTTATATTTAATTGGTACATCAGAACATTCTATGATAGGTAAATTTAAAGGACAAATCGTTAATGAAAGTGAATTACCAATTACTTTAACCTCATATTCACCTTGCTTTAGAAAAGAGGTTGGATCTCATGGATTGGAAGAAAGAGGATTATATAGAGTCCACCAATTTGAAAAACAAGAAATGGTTGTACTATGTAAACCAGAAGATTCAATGGATTGGTATAATAAAATGTGGAGTTATACAGTAGAGTTTTTTAGGAGTTTAGATGTTCCTGTTAGAACTTTAGAATGTTGTAGTGGAGATTTAGCAGACCTTAAAGTTAAATCTTGTGATGTTGAAGCATGGAGTCCAAGACAGCAAAAATATTTTGAAGTTGGTTCTTGTTCAACATTAGGTGATGCTCAAGCTAGAAGATTAGGTATTAGAGCAAAAGGTGAAAATGGTAATTATCTAATTGCAACATTAAATAACACTGTACTTGCAACTCCAAGAGGAATGATTGCTGTAATAGAAAATAATTATCAAAAAGATGGAAGTATCTTAATACCAAAAGCATTGCAGCCATATATGGGTGGTAAAGAGAAAATTGAAAAGAAATAGATGATTTAATTACTTATTGTATAAAAAGAAATTTCGTAATTTCTTTTTTATATTAATCACATATAAAATAAAGCATGATTGAAGAAAAATGCCACAAGTGGCAAAAATCTTCAATGGAATATTGCAAAAAAATAAAAAAAATTATATAATTATATTGAAGAAAAACGACACAAGTGGCAAAAATCTTCAAAAGGAGAAACTATGAAAGAAATTAAAAGAGATATTTACTTAAACAGATTAATTGACCGAAAAGAAAATGGATTGATTAAAATTATAACTGGTATTAGAAGATGTGGTAAGTCTTATTTGTTAGATCCATTATTTAAAAATTATTTACTTGATAGTGGTATAAAAGAAAATCATATTATTAAATTAGAGTTAGATAGAGAAGAAAATAGTAAATACTTAGATCCTCATGAATTGAATCTATACATAAAATCACAAATAAAAGATAAAGATATGTATTATATTTTATTAGATGAAATTCAACTAGTGAATGATTTTGAATCTGTATTAAATGGTTTTTTATATGAAAGAAATCTTGATGTTTATGTAACAGGTAGTAACTCAAAGTTCTTATCATCAGACGTTATTACTGAATTTAGAGGCAGAGGGGATGAAATTAAAGTATTTCCACTTTCTTTTTCAGAATATGTTAATGCTTTTAAAGGCGATAAAGTAGAAGCATGGAATGAATATATATTATATGGTGGATTACCTTTAATTTTATCTAAAAAGACAGATGAAGAAAAAGCAAAATATTTAAAAGATTTATTTGAACAAACTTATGTTAAAGATATAATTGAGCGTAATAATATTCAAAGATTTGATATTATAGATTCAATTATTAATATCTTAGCATCTTCTGTTGGTTCACTTACTAATTCTCAAAAAATATATAACACATTTGTAAGTAATGGTGAAAAAGAAATTTCTTTAAATACCATAAATTCATATATAAAGTATATTGAAGATTCTTTTATTGTCAATAAATCTAATAGATATGACGTTAAAGGTAAAAAATATATTCAAACTCCCCAAAAATATTATTTTTCAGATATTGGGCTTCGTAATGCTAGATTAAATTTTAGACAACAAGAAGAAAATCATATAATGGAAAATATAATTTATAATGAATTGATTTTGAGAGGTTATAATGTTGATGTTGGTGTAGTTGAAATTAGGGATGAAAACAAAAATAGAAAACAATTGGAAATTGATTTTGTGTGTAATTTAGGAAATAAAAGATATTATATACAATCAGCATTAAATTTAGAAACAAGAGAAAAGACAATACAGGAAGAACGTCCTTTAATGAATATAAACGATAATTTTAAAAAAATAATTGTAGTAAAAGATAATATAAAGCATTGGTATACAGAAGAAGGTATATTAGTGATTGGTGTGCAGGAATTTTTATTAAATCAAAATAGTTTGGATTTATAGTTTTATTAGTGCATATTGATTTCAAAAACATTGCGTCAATTATAAGTAGAAAATAGATGATTTAATTGCTTATTGTATAAAAAGAAATTTCGTAATTTCTTTTTTATATTAATCACATATAAAACAAAGTGTGATTGAAGAAAAATGTCACAAGTGGCAAAAATCTTCAATGAAAAGTTTTTCCAATTCAACAAAAGAACTTTTTATTTAAACCATTTTGTTATCTAATATTAATAGAGGTGAAATGCTATATTAAAAAGGAGTTATTATTTAAATAGAATTAAAGATTTTTATCATGTAAACTCATTAATAAAGATTTTGTGTGGATTAAGAAGAAGCGGTAAATCTGTAATTTTGCAACAAATAATAGAAGAGATTAAAAAAAGTGGAGTGAAAGATGATCATATTATATATATAAATTTTGAATCACTTGATTACGCCAATATAACAGACGCAATAGAATTAAATAATTATATTAAAAAACTAGCAAAAGATAAAAATACATACTATATATTTTTAGATGAGGTTCAAAAAGTAAAAGAATTTGAAAAAGCTATTAACTCTTTAAGAATAACAAATCAATTTAGTATTTTTATTACTGGTTCAAATAGTAAAATGACTTTTTTAGAATTATCAACTGATTTATCAGGTAGATATGTAAGTTTTAGAATTAATCCTTTATCTTTTAAGGAAGCTGTCGAAATAACTAATATCAAACCGGAGAATTATTTTGATTTATTATTAGATATCTTTGAATGGGGTACTCTACCTCAAAGATTTTCTTTTGAAAATAATGATTCAAAAGAAAATTATATTAGAGATGTCTATGATTCAATACTCCTTAAAGATGTTGTAGAAAGACTTGGAATAACAGATGTTACCTCATTTAATAAAATACTTCAGTATATTTTAGAAACAGAAACAAGAAAATTTTCGGCAACAAATGTGTTAGATTATTTAGATAAAAGTGGCAATAAAGTTGCAACAGATACATTGTATAAATATTTAGAAGCACTTTGTTCAACTTTTATTATTAATAGAGTTTATAGGTATGATGTAAATGGTAAAGCTATTTTGAAATCATTAAATAAGTTTTATGCTACAGATTTAGGTATAAAAAGAATAAAAATTAATAGTAAAGAAATTAACTACTCACGAGCTTTTGAAACTTTAATATACAATGAATTAATAAAAAAAGGATATGATGTTTATGTTGGAAAGACTAAAGATAGTGAGATAGATTTTATAGCGTCTAAAAATAAAAGTGTTAAATATATTCAAGCTTGCTATGACTTATCTAATGAAGAAACTAGGATTAGGGAATTTAACTCCTTTAATAGTATAAGTGATAATTATCTTAAATATGTAATTTCAACTAATAAAGAAGATTATTCTCAAGATGGAATTAAGCATATAAACATTTTTGACTTTTTGATTGATGATAAATTTTAAAGTTTTGGTGCATATTGAAACTATGAACTTGAAATTTTAAGAAAAATGATTATTGCAATAGAAAATAGTTAAAAGCGATAGGTGAAAAAAATCTAGATAATAATTTATTGAGGTGATTAAATGGAAGAAAAAAAACAAGAATATTTAAATATGATGTATAAAATTTTAGAAATACCTAATGGAAACGAAAAAATTGAGATGTTTATGAATGCATATATTTCATATAGTAGATTTTGTTATGAACATGGATTGTCTACTTATGATACGGAATTATTTTCTAAAACCCAATCGTTATTTATAATTGACAGTAGACCAATAGAATATATTATAGATAATGATAAAAAACAAGAAGCTTTATATCGATTGGAAAAAGTTTTAAATAATATAAAAAATGGTATTCCAGATGGTATAAGTATTGAAGATGCTAATCTAATTATGGAAGCTAATATTCAAAATGCAAGGATAGGATTTTCAAACAACAATACTGATGAAGAAGATTTTTTTGAGCAATCTTTAGTAGGCTTTTGTGGTATTTCTCAAGCAGCAACTGTTTTTCCTCTTATAGAATTAGGAGTACCAGTAACAATAAATAATATTAGCTCATTACCTGATTGTACATTCAGACATGCTTTTGCAACTTGTACATTACCCATAAAAGATTGTAATCAAATTTACGAAAAACAGTTTCTCATGGATGCTACATATCGTCAATTCTTTTTAGCTATTGAATGTAATGAAGGTAGATATTTTCAAGGAGATTTACAATTCAAAGATAAATCAGGTCCAAGTGCAGGTTATTATGTTTGTAAAACTCCAGATGGTATAGCATTTGCAAAGGAATTATTAACTAAAGGATATGTTGAATTAACAGAAAATAATGCTCGTATATATGGTAATGGTTTTTCGATGGAGGAAATTTACTTAAGTACTTCGTTAGATGATCAGCAAAGAATTATGAGCCATACTGGTAAAGAGTATATCGATGCTATAAATAATAAAAATCTTCAAGAAGACTTAGATTATACATCTGAAGAATTAACAGAATATGGATATAATGTTAGTTTGTATAACTCAATAGGCAATATCAAGAAAGTTAATAATTCAAATATGATAAGATAAGTTTAGTAAATATTTATAATAAAAAGCTTATTATAAAATAAGCCATATAAAAATTTATTAAAAATAATCTAATTATTAAAGATAAAAAAGGTTATTTACTATAACTTTTTTTATTATTGGTAAATTTTGATTAATAGGGGAGTTATTTTAAACTTTACTTAATAAATATTATTTTATAAATACCATAACTTTTTATTATTTTTTCTTACCTCTTTGATAATCCCACTACCAAGACATATATCACCATCATAAAATACACAAGCTTGTCCTGGCGTTACTCTTTTAACACCCTGTTTATATTTTACTAATATTTCATCATTACTTAAATACTCTAATTCCACAGGATTATCTTTTTGTCTATATCTAAATTTAGCCATACATTTACTAGGCTTTGTATTAAAAAGCCAGTTTACATTATCTACTATACAAGAATCAGTCACTAAATAATCATTATCTTCACCTATACAAATATACAATATATTTTTTGTAACATCTTTTCCTACTACAAACATTCTATCAGAAAATCCTCCAATATCAAGGCCTCTTCTTTGACCTATAGTGTAGTTCATAAGACCTATATGTTTACCTATTATTTCGTTTGTATCTATATTTACTATGTTACCAGGTTGATTTGGCAAATAATTTTTTAAAAAATTAGTAAAATTTCTTTCACCTATAAAACATATACCTGTGGAATCCTTTTTATCAGCTGTAATAAGGTCATATTTTAAAGCAATTTTACGTACCTCTTGTTTTTTTATGTTACCTAATGGGAATAAGACATTTTTGAATTGTTCTTTATTTACTTGAGCTAAAAAATATGATTGGTCTTTGTTTTCATCTACTGCTTTTAATAAATTACCATTTTCTAATCTTGCATAATGTCCCGTTGCAATGTAATCTGCACCCAGTTTTACTGCTTCACGAGCAAACATATCAAATTTTATGTATTTGTTACACATTATATCAGGATTTGGAGTTCTTCCTTTTTTTAGTTCATCTAAAAAATACGTAAATACATAATCCCAATATTCTTTTATAAAATCTTTTCTATATAAAGGAATATTTAGTTTTTCACATACTGCTTTTGCATCGTTATAATCAATTTCTTGTGGGCATATACCTTGAGTTGTTGTTGGAGCACCTGTTAATTCTCCATTAGTATATGAATCCCAATTTCTCATAAATAATCCAATTACTTCATAACCCTTTTGTTGAAGAATTATAGCAGCGACACTACTATCAACGCCACCACTCATTCCAATTACAACTTTTTTCATAAAACCGCCTCTTAAATCTACGTTAATTATACAACATAGTATTAAAAAAGTTAATAAAAAAATCGATTAATTATTATTTTTAATTAAAATTCTTTATAAACAAAAAAACCTTAAATATAAGGTTTCAATCAAAATTAATGGTGTCTCAGAAGGGATTCGAACCCCTGACACTCGCCTTAGAAGGGCGATGCTCTATCCAGCTGAGCTACTGAGACATCTCGTTCCAAGAACAAGATAATTATATAATAAATTTATAAATTATTCAATACTTTTGACTACACTTTTGTAAATTTCTTCATCATCCACATTAAAAATAATTGTTTCAACATCATAATTATCATTAATAGACATAGAAATAGTATATATAACTTCCTCTAAAATTTCTTTTGAATTTATATCATTAAAAATAGCATCGTTGAAATTTAAAGTTATTTCATCTTCTAATTCGTTAACAGATAAAAGAAGCGTATTGTTATTTAAATAACTCATTAAATTAGTTTTATATACATTACTACTACTTAATTCATCTATAATTATTTCGATTTTATTTCTAGAATCATTATTAACTTTTGTTACAGGTACGTAGTATTCTTTATTGTTAAATTCACTTACATAATATATAGTTGTTTTATTTATATCTTTAGTATTTGTTATATTATATTCCTTATTTATTCCAAAATTTCTATCTAGTGTAGATGGTAGAGTTATTTTGGATTGTGGAAGCTTAGTTAATATTTCTCCATTCATATATATAATAACAAAATCTACATCTTTAATACTTGTAAGAGTATATACAATTGATTCAATAACTTTTTCTTCATTTTCTAAATTTGTATTCATAAGATCTTCTGTGAAATCAACCTTTATAACTTTATCATCATATGTTAAACTTTTAATATTAGTATTACTTGGTATAACCGCCTTAAATCCACTAGGTATTTTATCTTGCTTACTACTATCAATTATTAGAGCCTGTAATAATTCTTTTGCTAAATCAGTTGTATTTTTACTTGTTGTAATAATTTCAGTTTTTGCAAGATAGTTATTAGAATCTAATAAAAATATTGTAGATGTTTCTATTTCTTTATTTACATAATCAATTTCTTCTTTAATTTCCAATTTTTCTTTATTATTTGGAATAATATATATTAATAGAATTGCGAATAATGCTATAGCGCATATTATTAATTTTTTTGTATAAATTCTTTTTAACACAATATCACCTATATAAATATATTCAAAAAAACGTATAAAATACGTTTTATAATGTAATTTCTCCAAGCCTTAATAATTCAACAACAGCACTAGCTCTTCCTTTAACACCAAGTTTTTGCATAGCGTTCGATATATGGTTTCTAACTGTTTTTTCACTTATATTTAAACTCTTTGCTATTTCTTTAGTAGTTTTATTTACTATTAACATTTCAAATACCTCTTTTTCTCTTCTAGTTAAAATATTTTTGTTCATTTTTACCTCACTTCCTAATAGAGTGGTTTATATTTTTTCATATTATTTTATGAGTAAACTAAATATAAGTGATTATTAAGGCCTAAAAAAAATAACATTTAGTTATTTTTGAAATTTTACTGTAATATATTTCGCATCGTTAAAATTAGATTGTATAGTTCTCATTATATTATTAGCAAGTTTACTACTTTCATCTTCACTTTTAACTATAACCTGTATTTGGTTATCATCTATTTTAATAAATGAATCTAAATTAAATTCTTCTTTTATTTGTTGCTCTAATTTCTCTTCACAACTTCTATTGTCATTTATTTCTTTTATTTTATCATAAGCTTTGTTTTTATCCTCAACAGAAGTTTTAGAATCTGTAAGTACCTCTTGTAATTCATTAATTTCTTTATTTATTGCTTCATCTGATTCTACTCTTAAAGCAACAAGTAAATCACTTTCTTCAATTTCAACTTCTGTTTCATCATTTTTATTCTCATTTAAATCTGGCGTATTTTTATTCGTCGTTAGAAGTAATTCACTAGGCATAGTAATATAATAAATACTTAATACTAAAATTAAACTAAAAAGCGTTAAGAACCATAAACTTTTTTTATTAATCATATAATCCTCCTGTCATTCTAATAGAGTATATTAATTAAACTAAAAAAATATTACTATAATAATTTGCAAACATATTGTTTGCAGACCCAAAAAATCAATTATTATATAATATTTGTGTGGTGGTAGTATGCAAAAACACAAATTTAAATCGAAGGATGATATACAGTATATTGTTGGTACTAACGTAAGAAAAATGTGTAAAGAAAAACAAGTAAATTTAATGGAATTTTCTGAAGAAATAGATATATCTTATGAATATTTAAGACATATAGTAAGTATAGGAGGACAAAAATCATTATCATTTTATTCAATGTATAAAATTGCAAAGATACTTGGTGTAAGTATGGATGAAATGTGTGAAGGTATATTTGATGAAAAAAACGATAGTATTAAATAATTTTAATATAATGAGCATTAACTCATTTTTTTTTGTTTTAATTTTATCGACTTTTTTAGACATATGTAGTTTTTAATTATTGAAAAAATAGTTACAATATGTTAGAATTATAATAGGTGATGCTATGAAAAAAGTAGTACTATGTATAATGGATGGGGTTGGGTTAAGACAAGAAGCACTTGGAAATGCTGTCAGAGCAGCTAATACAAAAAATTTAAATAGTTTAGTAAAAAATTATCCAGTAAGTTTAATTAGTGCGAGTGGAACAAGTGTCGGACTCCCTAGGAATCAAATGGGAAATAGCGAAGTAGGACACACTAATATAGGTGCTGGAAGGGTAATATATCAATCACTTGAAAGAATAACTAGGGCGTTTAATGATAGAACAATATACGATAATGAAAATTTAAATGAAGCTATAGATTATGTTAAAAATAATAATTCAAGATTACATATTTTGGGATTACTAAGTGATGGTGGAATACATTCACATATAGATCATTTGTTTTTATTACTAGAATTATTAAAAGAAAAACAAGTTAATAAAATATATCTTCATCTTTTTACTGATGGAAGAGATTCAGATATGCATTCAGGTGTAAAATATATAGACCGACTTATAAAGAAAATTAAATCGCTTAAATTAGAAAAGATAGTAACTATAGCAAGCGTTGCAGGTAGATATTATGCGATGGATAGAGATAATAATTGGGATAGAATTAGAAGAGAATACGATGTAATAATTAATGGTTTAGGAAGATTAAATCCAGATGTTATAAAATATATGATAGATAGTTATAACGAAGGTGTAACAGATGAGTTTATAAAACCAATGCTTATCAATAAAGATGGAATAATATGTAATAATGATAGACTTATAACATTTAACTTTAGACCAGATAGATTAAGAGAATTATTTACAACAATAACAAATCCAGAATTTAAAGAATTTCCTCATAAAACATTAAAAAATGTAAAATTAGTAACGATGATGCCAGTTAGTAATACAGTTATTTGTAAAAATATTTTTGAACATGAAAAATTAGAAAACACTTTAGGCGAATATTTATCTAAAAAAGGGCTTAAACAACTTAGAATAGCAGAAACAGAAAAATATGCACATGTAACTTACTTTTTTGATGGAGGAGAAGAAAAAGAATTACCAAATTGCGATAGAATTTTAATACCATCTCCGAAAGTTGCAACGTATGATTTAAAGCCAGAAATGAGTGCTTATGAAATAACAGAGAAACTATTAAGTATAATGCATAATTATGATTTTATCGTACTTAATTTTGCTAATGGGGATATGGTAGGTCATACAGGAAATTTTGATGCAACTAAAAGAGCAATGGAGGTAGTAGATGATTGTATAGGTAAAATATATCGCAAAGCAATTGAATTAGGATATACATTAATTATTACAGCAGATCATGGAAATTGTGATTATATGTTAGATGAAAATAATAATCCAGTAACAACACATTCTACAAGTTTAGTACCACTAATTATTACAAATTCAAATATTAAATTGAAAAATGGAAAGCTTGCTGATATCGCACCAACTATATTAAAATTTATGGAAATAGACAAACCAGAAGAAATGACAGGTAATAGTTTAATATTATGAGTCTAAATTATAATATAATTGAAACTTGTAAATTAGTACCACTTATTTTTAAGTATCCTTACACTTATTCAATACTTGTAGCAACTTTACTCTTAAATATAATTTTTATATTAAATAAAGATAAAAAAATAATTAAATATTTAATATTAATTATAAATACATTAACATTAATACTAATTTTCAAATTTTATATAGGTGACATTTTAAAATTTAATTTTCTTAATCCTATAAATAATATATATTTCTATTTCTTTAACACAATAATATATTTAATAATCTTTAGTATAAAAAATAAATATAAATTATATGATTTTGTATTTTACACAATATTTTTAATTAACATATTATTTTCACTATTTATGACACATTATTTAAATAATAAAACTATTATAGTAATAGGAAATATATTTCCTATAATTAAATTTGGAAATATACTATATATTATCTATTACATATTACTAATATCAAAATTAATTATAAAAAAATTGAAAATTTTTGACAAATAAAAACACAAATGTTATAATTATGACATCTTTAAAGGAGTGAAGGAATTTGAAGATTACAAGTGTTGATTTGAAGATCAGTGCGGTTAGAAGAAGCCAATATCCTACTGATCAACAATCAGAATATTTATTGGTCGGTAAAAGTAACGTAGGAAAAAGTAGTTTCATAAATACTTTAATAAATAGAAAAAATTTTGCTAGGACATCAGCAACTCCAGGAAAAACACAAACAATAAATTTTTATCATGTTAATGAAAAATTTTATCTAGTAGATGCACCTGGATATGGATTTGCAATGTTGAGTAAACAGAAACAAAAAAAATTTGGTTTAATGATGGAAGATTATTTACAAAATAGACCTAATTTAAAACAAGTGTTTATGCTAATAGACTTTAGACACAAACCATCTAATGATGATTTGATGATGTATAATTATTTAAAATATTATAAAATACCTGTTACAATAGTAGCAACTAAAACAGATAAAATAGGAATAACTTTACAGCAAAAACAAAGAAATATGATACTTGATGAACTTGATTTAGTAGTAGGTGATGACTTTGTTATGTTTTCAAATGTAACTAAAATAGGTAAAAAAGAAATTTATGATAAAATAGAAAGAACAATGTAGTTCTTTTTTTCATACTATAAAATAGGTGATTAAATGAATATTAAATATATTAGTGATAATATATTAGATATATATTTAAAAAAAGAATTAATAAAAAATTATAATTTTAAAAATAAAGATGAACTTGAAAAATATCTTAAAAAATTATTTAAAATACTAAATGATAAATATAAAATAAAAATAGAAGGTTATTATGAAATAGATGTATATTTAGATAATAATTATGGAGTTATTATAAATTTAAATAGAGAAGATTATGATTATTATGATTATTTTAAAAATCAAGTAGATATGAAAATTAGAATAATAGATACTGAATTTCTTTATGAGGTGGAAGATATACCTAAAAGTTTATTAGATAAAGTAAGTGTTAATATAGAAAATGATAAAATATATTTAAAAATAGAAAAGAAACTAAAAAAATTAGAAATGATGAAATTACTTGAAAGTAGTAAAATTGTATACGACAAAAAAGAACTTTTTTAGTTCTTTTATATAACTATAGCAAATAAATTTCCTGCACCTTTATTTACTAATTTAGTTAATGTTTGTTGAAGCTTATATCTTGCATTTTCAGGAGTTAAAGATAATTTAGTTTGTATTCCTTCTTTAACAATATTATCTATACTTCTTCCAAATATTTCACTTTTCCAAATACTATTTGGATCTTTGTCAGTATCTTTAAGCAAATAGTCTATAAGTTCTTTACTTTGAATTTCAGAACCAATAATAGGTTCAAAAGTAGATTCAACATCAACACGAATCATGTGAATTGAAGGAGCAACTGCTTTAAGTTTTATTCCATATCTAGAACCTTGTTTAATTACTTCTGGTGTATCAAGTTTCATATCAGCAAGAGTTGGGCATGCTACACCATATCCAGTAGTTCTAACCATTTTAAGTGCAGATTTTATTTGATCGTATTCTTGTTTTGCTTCATTGTATTCTTGGAATAACATTAATAAATCTGCTTTACTTTTTACATCTATTCCCATTGTATTTTTTAAAACTTCATCATATAAGTAATCAGGAGCTTCTAAATTAATTGTAACAATACCTGTAGATGTATCTACATCAGATATATATGCTTTTTTAATATGTTCACAATTTTCAAAATGATTTGTAATATGCTCAATATCCCTTAACTTATCTACCTCTATTACACTTTCTCTAATTTTATCCATATATTCTTTTTTTAAGTAATTAGATGGACTTAAAACAGCAATCCAATCAGGCATATTAATTTTAACCTCTGTTACTGGGAATTCATATAAAGATTCTCTAAGTACACTATATACCTCTTTTTCACCCATAGTTTCAATAGACATTGGAAGTACAGGTACCATATATTCATCTTTTAATTTTTCAGCCATTCTTTCAGTTTCAGGCAATCCTGGATGTGCGGAATTTAAAATAACTATAAAAGGTTTACCAATTTCTTTAAGTTCATTAACTATTCTGCTTTCAGCTTCTACATAGTTATTTCTTGATATTTCACCAAATGAACCATCAGTAGTAACTACAATACCAATACTAGAATGATCTTTAATTACTTTTTCAGTACCTATTTCAGCTGCTTCAACGAATGGTATTTCTTCATCATACCAAGGTGTTTTAACCATTCTTGGCCCATTTTCATCTTCATAGCCTTTACATCCATCAATAACGTATCCAACACAATCTACAAGTCTAACGTTACATGAAAAGTTATCTATACTAATATTTGCCGAATTACTAGGAACGAATTTAGGTTCTGTTGTCATAATCATTTTACCTTGAGCAGATTGAGGAATTTCATCTAAACATCTTTTTTTTTCGTATTCATCTTCAATATTAGGAACAACTAAATTTTCAATAAATTTTTTTATAAAAGTCGATTTTCCTGTTCTTACTGCTCCTACTACACCTAAGTATAAATCACCGCCAGTTCTTTCAGTTATACTTTTAATAATTTCTATTTTTTCCATATTTTCCCTACTTTCTAGTTAAATATATGAAATAAAAAAAATGTTATTCAAAATAAATATGTTAAATTTTTAAATAATGTTTTAAAAAAATATATAAAATAATAAAAAATATTTATTTCATCACAAAATTCCGGCTTTTTTTATGGTCAATATCACATTTTTCCAGTCATTTTGTGACATTTTATCACATTTTTCCAAAAAAGAATTAGTATTACATCAAATTTTTTTTAAAAATACTTGAAAAATAAATTAGAAATAGTATAATTAATGTTGATAAGTTAGGAGAATAAAATATGAAAAGATGTATGAATAAGCAAAATTGTTTAGGGGGGGTACTTTACAATAGAAAAGTAAAGGCATTTACTTTAATAGAGCTTTTAGCAGTTATAGTAATATTAGCTATAATCGCTTTAATAGCTATCCCAGTAATATTAGGAGTAATAAATGATTCAAAATATAAAGCATTCAAATTAAGTTTGGATAACGTTTTTCATTCATATGAACTATATGCAGCAGGTCATGAAATCGAACCTGGAACAGAAGTAGATATAAGAGATTTACCATTAGATTCAAAGAACTTGACAGGAAAAGCTTTTGAAAATGAAAATGGAGATATAGAAATAAAAGAAGTAACAGATGGAACATATAGTGCTGAAGGAACAAAAGATGATTTAAGTATAGTAGAAGGTACAATAGATGACTTAAGAAATAAATTAGATTTAAAATTACATGCAATACCAAGTACAACAAAAATAGATGTAACAGTAGAAACAATATTAGGTGCACCAAAAAATTATAATTATAAAATAGAAAAAGAAGATTATACAAAAGAAATTAATAATCAAAAAGGTAATAAAGTAACATTTAATAAATTATTTTTAGATACTGAATATAAAATAACAGTAAGTGTAAGAAATAATTATGGTGTAGAAACAATATTAACAAAGTTGGTAAAAACATTAAAAACAGAACCAATAAAGTTAGATTTAAATCCAAAAGATGAATATATAAAAACAGGAAAAGTAACATTAACATATCCAAAAATAAATAATGTTACATATGAATATAAATGGTTAGAAGATGCTGATTGGATGGAATCAAAAGATTTAACTTTTGATGTAACAGCAAAAAATAGTACATTATTAACAAGAATAAGAGAAGAAGAAAATATATTACTAACTAATGAAATGACAATAAGTAATATAGATATTATAGATCCAGTAATAAATTTTGCTACAATTCAAAAAACAACAAATAGTATAACAATACCATATAGTATAGTAGAAGAACATATAAAAGATGTAACGTGTAAATATAGTGATACAAATGGAAGTTATACGATAGATGCACCTGCAAGTGAAAGTGCATGTTCATTAACAAATTTAGATAATTCAAAAACATATTATTATCAAGTATGTGTAACAGATAAAGCAGGAAATAAAGTATGTAAAACAGGAGATACAAAACCAGAAGCAATAGTAAATCCAAGTATATCAGTAACACATACACCAGCTAATGCAAGTGCAAGTACAACAGGTGGATATTCACAGGAAGAATTAGTAAAAGTAACATTCTCAAATAAAAATATAACAACTCCAACATATTATATAAAATCAACATTTGCAGGAACAACAAGCGCTAATGTTTTAGCATCTTGTACAGAAGAAAATAGTAAACCAAAAACATGTACAAATGCAAGTACAAATGCTATAAAAGCAAATACATGGTATAAGGTAAGTGGAAATATAAATGTAACTTATAATACTGAAACGAATGCAAATCAAACATTATATGCAGTTACATTCGATGGAACAAATTATAGTAATTCATCAACAGGAACAACATTAAAAATAGATAGAACAAAACCAACATTATCTATTACAGCTGTAAAAGCAACAGCAAATACAGCTGTAAATAGTAATACATGGAGTAATCAAAAATTAAAAATAACATTAACAAAAGGTACAGTAGGAAATAGTGGTTCTTCATTAAAATATTGTGTTGATACAGCAAATACTTGTACTCCTAATTTAGCAGCAACAAGTGGTACAGCAATTTCATTAAATAATACAGGAACATACTATATACGTTATAAAGCAGTAGGTGGAAGCGGTGTTGAATCCAATTTAGGTACTTATACAGCTAAAGTTGCAACAATTTCAGGTACTCCAAAATTAACTGCATCATGGCCAAATACAACTCAAATAAAAGTAGTTGTTTCTGGAATGACTGTAGCAGGAGATACTCTTCAATATAGATATTTATTAGGTTCAACTGTAAAACAAGATTGGACAACTACTAGTAATTATACATATACTGGTTTAACAGCAGGACAAGCCAATACTATAAAAGTAGAAACAAGATTAAAGACATCAACTTTTGGAGGAAATTCTAAAACTGCTACAATATATACATCAAAGAATGTAAGTGCGACAAATTCAGGTTATTCTTCAAATTCAGCATGTACATCTTCAACATATAATTATGGAGCTAGTGGAGTATATGGAGCAGTAACATTGAAATCTCCATCATGCACATCATATTCTGAAAAGACAGGAACAGAAGCAGTTTACTCATCATGTTCGACATCATATTCTACAAGTGGATCATGTGCTAGTTCAAGAAGCTGTACAGTTAGTGGATCTTCAGGAACAGTAAGTTTATCAAGTGATAGTTTAGATAGTAGTTGGACATCTACAGGTAGCACTACAACATCTAGTTGTAGTAGTAGCGAAGGAACTTATTCAAAAACAACATGTAGTTTTTCATATTGTACTATGTCAACAAAATCTAGGTCTTGCAGTACAACATATACTTACAGTGGTGGCTATGAAGACACATACAGTGCTTGTAGATCTAGCTGTGGAAGTAAGCACTGCGTAGGCCAAACTAATACTACGGCTTGTTTGAGTAATAATTGTCCTTGCAATGCATACACAGCTTGCAGTAATTGGTCTTATGGTACTACAAAAAGTTATAGTTCTAGTACTTGTGATAATCCAGCGTCAGGTAATACTTATCAGGAATATAATGTTGAGAAATATTATACGAAAAACACGTATTCTAAAAGTAGGACATGTAAATACTCAGGTAGTATAAAGACTGGAACAAGAGATGTATATTCAACAAAATATAAAGCAACATATTCTGGAGTAGTAAAACCAACAACAACTGTATATTAAAATTTATTAACGATTAAAGATAGGTATACTATCTTTTTTCTATGCTTTTTACATATTTACTATAGGTATAGATATCAAAAATATGTATAGAATAATATTTGATTAAATAGAAAATTACTTTATAGATAAAAATAGTAAATTAATGATATACCATTAATATACTTGAAAAAAAGAATTATGAGTGATATTATTGATATAAATAGGAGAGATAAGAACTTCTATAAAGTGAAAGGAAATCATATGAAAAAATATAAAAATAATCAAATTCAACTAAACAAAAAATTAAATCGTAATATTAAACCAAAAGCATTCACTCTAATAGAACTTTTAGCTGTAATAGTAATATTAGCTATAATAGCTTCAATTGTAATTCCAATGATTCTTGGAATTATACAAAGAGCAAAATATAAAGCATTTAAAGAAAGTTTAAATAATGCGTTTCATGCTTATGAACTTTATGAGGTAAATAACAAATTAGAAGATGATCCTAATGCAGATAAAACAGTAGATATACAAAAATTACCATTAGATTCAAAAAATCTAAAAGGTGAAGTAACTAAAAATGATGAAGGCGATATAGAACTAAATGATGTGACAGATGGCACATATTGTGCAGCAGGGACAAAATATGATTTAAGCATAATAAAAGGTTCATGTGAAGATTTAAGAAATAAATTAGACTTAAAATTACATACAGTACCAGGTACAACAAAAATAGATGTAGTAGTAGAAACAGTGTTAGGTGTACCAAAAAATTATGATTATAAAATAGAAAAAGAAGATTATAAAAAAGAAATTAATAATCAAAAGACAAATAAACAGACATTTAATAAATTATTTTTAGATACAGAATATGAGATAACAGTAAGTGTAAGAAATAATTTTGGTGTTGAAAAAATATTAACTAAAAAAGAAAGAACATTAAAAACAGATCCAATAAAGTTAGAATTAAATCCAAAAGATGAATATATAAAATCAGGTACAGTGACAATAACATATCCAAAAATAAATAATGTTACATATGAATATAAGTGGTTGGAAGATACAGATTGGAAAGATACAACAGATTTAACTTTAGATGTAGCAGCAAAAAATAGTACATTACTAGCAAGAGTAAGAGAAGAAGAAAATGTATTATTAACTAATGAAATGACAATAAATAATATAGATGATGTAAATCCAGTATTGAATTTATCAACAGTACAAAAGACAACAAATAGTATAACGATACCATATAGTATAGTAGAAGAACATATAAAAGAAGTAACATGTAAGTATAGTAATACAGATGGAAGTTATTCAATAGATGCACAAGCAACTAACAGTGCATGTTCATTAACAAATCTAGATAATACAAAAACATATTATTATCAAGTATGTGTAACAGATGAAGCAGATAATAAAGTATGTAAAACAGGAGATACAAAACCTGAAGTAGTAGTAAATCCAACTATAACAATTACACATTCTCCAACTAATGCGAGCGCAACTACAACAAATGGATATTCAAAAGAAGAGATTGCAAAAGTAACATTCTCAAAAGCAAATGTAACGACTCCAACATATTATATAAAATCAACACTAGCAGGAACAACGAGTGTAAATGTATTAGCTTCATGTACAGAAGAAAATAGTAAACCAAAAACATGTACAAATGTAAGTACAAATTCTATAAAAGCAAACACCTGGTATAAAGTAAGCGGAAATATAAATGTAACATATAATACACAAACAACATCAAATCAAACAATATATGCAATAACATTTGATGGAACAAATTATAGTGGAGCATCAACAGGAACGACATTAAAAATAGATAGAACAATTCCAACAATATCATTTGTAACAAATGGAAATAGTGCAGCAGCAAAAACAAGAAGTAGTGTAGTAAATATAACAGAAGCACATTCAGGAATAAATGTATTAAAATATAAATGGCTAACAAGTAATACAGGTTCAGCATCAGATGGAACAACATTTAAAACAGGAGGTACAGTAACAACACCAGCAAATTTAAATGGTACATATTATTTATGTGTATATGTAACAGATAAAGTAGGAAACTCTAAAAATTTATGTTCAGGAGCATTTAAATTAGACAATACAGCACCAACAATAACGTTTGGAACAAATGGAAATAGCAGTTATGCAAAAACACAAAGCAGTAAAATAACAGTAACAAATGATAGTTATGGAGCAACACTAAATACAGGAAGTTATAAATATATATGGTCAACAAGTAATACAGCAACCCCAACAACGGCATTCACATCAGGATCAACATATAAACAATCAAGTGGAACTGGAAATTATTATTTAAGAGCAACAGCATGTGATAGTTTAAATAACTGTACAACAAAAACAAGTGCTGTATTTAAATTAGATAATTCAGGTCCAACATGTGGTAGTTGGTCTGGAACATCAACATCATGGACTAACTCAAATAGAACAATTTATGTAGGCTGCAGCGATAGTGGATCAGGATGTTCATCAACTTCATTTTCAAAAACATATTCGACTACAACAAAAACAGCTACTCCTACAATAACAATAAGAGATAATTTAGGAAATACAACAAATTGTACTCCGTCATCATCACTTAATATATATGTAGATAAAACAGCTCCTGAGATAGAATTAAAGAATTTTAATAGACAATCATCATACATGGAAGCTAGTATTGTTCCTTCTGATAGTGATAGTGGTATTGATTATATGCGTTGGAAATATGATTATGATGATACATGGTGGTCTAACGTATGTGATAATGGCAGTATATTTAGTGGTTGTAGAAGCACATATCGTCATGAAAATATAGTTTATTTTAAAGCTGTAGATGTAGCAGGAAATGAAGGACATACTTCTATGAAAGTAACATTTAGTGGTTCCTCTGGTGGTTCTTCTGGTAGCAGTACTGGAAGCTCCTCTGGTAATTCTTCTAATAGTGATAAATCAATTTATCAGGAATCATCTTCATGTTCTAAACCAACTTGTACGAAAGCTACATTTGAAAGTGTAAGTAATGGACTTACTGCAAGCTTTACATGTAAAGCAACAGATAGTAATTCTAGAATAGCAACTGTTAGATATATTTATTCAGAATATGCTAATTTAGATTTTAAGGATCGAAATTTCATTGATATAGGCAATATAAATCAGAATTCGTATACTAGAAATAGTACATGGACAACAACTCTTTCAGCTACTCAGCATATAGACCCACCAATTAAAGGTAAAAGTTATTATTTAATATATGGGGCTATAACAGATTGTGGATCACAACAGATATATGTCACATCATATACAAGAAGCTATTAAGTATTAATAAATTATAGTTTTAACACTGATTAAAGATAGAAATACTATCTTTTTTCTATGCTTTTTGATATAATTATTATAGGTGTAGATATGAAAAATATATATGGAATAACATTTGAAGAACTAGAAAATTATTTTATAGAAAAAAATGATAAAAAATTTAAAGCAGTTCAAATATTTGATTGGGTATATAAAAAAAGAATTAAAAACTTTAATGAAATGAGAAATGTATCTAAAGAAACAATTAAAGAAATGAATGATAACTTTTATTTTGATAGATTAGAAATAATAGATAAAAGAATAGATACAGATGTTTCAAAATATCTATTTAAATTAAATGATGAAGAAAAAGTAGAAGCAGTAGTTATGTATCATGATTATGGAACTAGTATTTGTATTTCAACTCAAGTTGGGTGCAACATGGGGTGTAAATTTTGTGAAAGTGGAAGACTAAAAAAAAGAAGAAATTTACAAACATATGAGATGGTGCTTCAAATACTAATGGTTGAAGAAGATATAAATGCTAGACTTTCTCATATAGTTTTAATGGGAATTGGAGAACCTTTTGATAATTACGAAAATGTTATAAAATTTATAGATATAGTAAATTCTGGCAAAGGAATTGATATAGGAAGTCGTCATATTACAGTATCTACATGTGGTCTAGTACCTAAAATAATAGAGTTTGCTGATTACAATAAACAAGTTAATTTAGCTATAAGCCTACATGCACCTAATGATGAAATTAGAGATTCTATTATGGGTATAAATAAAGTTTATAAAATTGATAAAATAATGGACGCTGTAAGATATTATATTTCTAAAACAAATAGAAGAGTTACTTTTGAATATATAATGTTAAAAGGTATTAATGACAGTACAAAATGTGCATTAGAACTATCTAATTTACTTAAAGGAATGAATTGCTATGTGAATATAATACCTTATAATGAAACAAGTCATATAGAATATAAAAAAAGTGATAAAGATACAATTTTAAAATTTTATGATATACTTAAAAAAAATAATATAGGCGTTACTATAAGAAGAGAATTTGGTAGTAAAGTAAATGCTGCATGTGGACAACTTCGTTCACATTATGAGGAGGGATAAAATGGATTATTATTATATAACAGACCCAGGCAAAGTAAGAGAAAGAAATGAAGATAGTGTATGTATATGTGAAAATGAATCTGGTGAAATATTACTTATAGTTGCTGATGGTATGGGAGGACATAAGGATGGTGAGGTCGCATCATCAATAGCTCTTCAACTTATATGCGAAAGATTTAAAAATATCAGTAGTATTGGAAATAAAGAAGACGCAATCAGTTGGATTCAAAGTACAGTTAGTGAAGCAAATATGGATATATTTAAGTATGTTGCTGAACACCCTGAAAGTCAAGGTATGGGTACAACAGTAGTATTAGCTGTTTTAACACCTTTATTTTTACTTATAGGAAACATTGGAGATTCATCAGGTTATATATATAAACATGGAAAACTACATAAAATTACAGTAGATCATACTCTTGTAAATTTACTTGTAAAAAGTGGAGAACTAACTTTAGAAGAAGCAAAAAATCATCCTAAAAAAAATGTACTTATGAAAGCACTCGGTTCTAGTAACAATGTTGAGATGGATATATTTAATGTTGGCCTTGATGTCGATGGAGTATTTTTATGCAGTGATGGTCTTACTAATATGTTAGAAGAAGACCAAATATCACGTGTTTTAAATGAAGAATCTACATTAAAACAAAAATTAGAAAAATTAGTATTTAAGGCAAATAATCGTGGTGGGAATGATAATATATCAATAGCTTGTTTAATGAAGGAAGGTGAACATCATGATAACTAAAGGTGAACTTATAGATAATCGATATAAAATTATTAAATCTATTGGTGAAGGTGGTATGGCTAACGTATATTTAGCGTGGGATACAATCTTAGAAAGAGAGGTCGCCGTAAAAGTACTTAGAGGGGATTTAGCAGGCGATGAAAAGTTTGTAAGAAGATTTCAAAGAGAAGCTAATTCTGCAAGTTCATTAAGACATCCTAATATTGTAGAAATGTATGATGTAGGTGAAGATAATGGGAAATATTTCATTGTAATGGAATATGTAAATGGTAAAACACTAAAAAATCTTATAAAAAAAAGAGGCGCATTAAACTTAACTGAAGCAATAGACATAATGCTTCAATTAACCTCAGGTATAGCATGCGCTCACGATAGTTATATAATTCATAGAGATATAAAACCACAAAATGTACTTATACTTGAAGATGGAAGAGTAAAAATAACTGATTTTGGTATAGCGATGGCACTTAATAGTAATGAATTGACACAAACTAATTCAGTAATGGGTTCAGTACATTATTTACCACCAGAACAAGCAAGTGGTAGTGGTTCTACTATTAAAAGTGATATATATTCACTAGGAATATTAATGTATGAATTATTAACTGGAAAAGTACCATTTAGAGGTGAAAATGCAGTTGAAATAGCTATTAAACATATGAAAGATCCAATACCAAGTGTTCGTGAATTTAATCCAGAAATTCCTCAAAGTGTTGAAAATATAATACTCAAAGCATGCGCTAAAAATCCTAGAAATAGATATAATTCAGTATCTGAAATGTATGGTGATTTATCAACATGTTTAAATGAAAATAGAAAAGATGAACCGATACTTGTTTATAGGTATTCAGAGCACGCCGTTGATGATGATAAAACAATAACTAAATTAGAATCGAGAGAAAATAAAAATTCGGATGATAATAGTGATAAAAATGTAAAAGGTTTAAATATCGCACTATTAATACTTGGAATAGTATGTGTTGTTATAGTATTTGTCGCACTTATGTTTATTCTATTAATTAGTAGAGATAAAGAAAAAGATGTTTATGTTCCAAATAATTTATTAGGTTTAAAAGAAAAAGAAGCGTGCAAAAAAATAGAAGATAAAAAATTAATATGTTCTGTAAAATATACGTATGATGAAGAATATGAAAATGATACAGTAATAAAAGTAAGTCCTAAATCATCATCTAAAATTAAACAAGGTAACACTGTTACTATAACAGTTTCATCATTTGAAAATACCATTGAGGTAGAAGATTACACAAATCAAAATGTAGATGCTGTTAAAGCAATTTTAGAAGAATATGGTATAAGAGTTATAACAACACCTAAAAAAGTATCAAATGATGGTAGTGTAGAAGAAAATAGTATAATAGAACAAAGCGTTGAAGAAGGTAAGAGACTAAAAAAAGATACTGGTGTAATTGAATTTACATACGCAACACTTATTACAGTATATCCTGATTTTACAGATGGCACATATACAAGAGAATTAATACAACAATTCTGCGATGATAATAAAATTACTTGTATATTTAAAGATGAAGAAGATAATAATTTTAAAGAAGGAGCTATAATGTTACAATCTAGAGGTGTTGGTGATGAGGTTAAAGCTAATACATCAATAACAATAACAATAGCTAAAAATAAAACAACAACAAATGTGGATAAAACAGATGATGAAAATAATAAAAATAATGAAGATAATAAAGATAGTGAAAAAGATAAGGGAGTTTAATGATTGGTAAAATAATAAAACAAATAAGTAATGATTACACGGTAAAAGTAAATGACAAATTATATACATGTAAAGCAAGAGGTAAATTTCGTTATTCAAATATAACACCTTTAGTTGGAGATAATGTAGAAATAGATGAAAATAATAATTATATTTTAGATGTATTGAAAAGAAAAAATGAACTTATAAGACCTAGTATAGCTAATATAGATCAAGCAGTTATTGTTGTAAGTGTACATATACCAGATTTTTCTTCTAATTTACTTGACAAATTATTGACAATAATAGAATTTAACAATATTAAACCAATAATATGTTTTACTAAATTGGATTTGTTAAGTGAGGAAGAGTTAAAAAATATAAAAAATATACAGAACTATTATAGAAAAATAGGTTATGATGTTTATGATAATACAGATTTAAATCTAAAAAAAATATTTAAAGATAAAATTACTGTTTTTGCTGGTCAAAGTGGTGCAGGGAAAAGTTCATTGTTAAATAGATTAGATTCAAATCTGAAACTAAAAACAGGAGAGGTATCTATCGCACTTGGTAGAGGTAAACATACCACAAGACATACTGAATTAATTGAGGTATTAGGTGGATTGATAGCTGATACTCCAGGATTTTCATCATTAGATTTTAAAGATATGACTCCTTGTGATATTAGAGATAATTTTATAGAATTTAACAAATATAAAGAAAATTGTGAATATAAAGATTGTATGCATTTAAATGAAAAAAAATGTGGTATTAAAGAAAATGTTTTAAATAATAATATACTTGAAAGTAGATATCAAAATTATTTGAAATTTATAAAGAGGTGATTTATGAAAATAGCAGCTTCCTTTTTAGACATAAAAGAACCTAAAAATTTAGAGGTAACTAAATTAAGTAAGTTAGATATTGATTATATACATTTAGATGTAATGGATGGAATATTCGTACAAAATAAGACTTATAATTATGAAGATTTTTATAATATAGTTAAAGATGCAACTAAACCATATGATGTTCATTTAATGGTAAGCGATGTAAAAAAATATATAGATGATTTTTCTAAACTTAATCCAAAATTTATAACATTTCATTATGAAGCAGTAAGCGATGTAAATGGTATTATTAATTATATCCATAGTTTAGGACTAAAAGCAGGAATATCAATAAAACCAAATACAGATGTGGTTGATATAATTGATTATTTAAAAAATATAGATTTGGTGCTTGTAATGAGTGTTGAACCTGGAAAAGGTGGACAGACATTTATTGAAAATAGTGTAATAAAAATAGATGAATTATATAAAATAAGGGAAGAAAAAAATTATAAGTTCTTAATAGAGGTAGATGGTGGAATAAATAATGAAACAATTAAAAAGTGTAAAAATGCTGATATTTGTGTAGTTGGTAGTTATATAACTAAACAAGATTATGAGTATGCTATAGATAAACTAAAGAATTAAAATTGTTATTAATTCTTTTTTTTTCAATTTTTTTCAATTTTACAGTTTTTTGGTTATTTTAACAGAAAATAATTGAAATCTGAATTAAAACTTGCAGAAATTAAAAAAATGTAAAAGCTAAATTACAATTTTTAAAAAGTGCATGTTTGACACCAAAATAATAATATGTTAGACTCATGAAACAAGGAGTGA
>CANQIV010000009.1 GCA_947624135.1 uncultured Bacilli bacterium
TGCTTTCCCTTTCTATTTATCAAAGGATAAAAGAAAGGTGGTGGTATTTATGACAAAAAGAGAATTTTCTCAATTTATTATAATATTGCTCCTATTCTTAGTCGTAATTATTTTACTGCTAAAATAGCAAAAGCATCTGATTTCAACATTTGTTGATTTCAGATGCAAACCCATAAGGGATAACATCTGATTCCACACAATCAAATGTATCCTTTTTTATTTTATGCAAGTTTCCTTGGCAAATACATCATAACATAAAAAAGGACTTTTTGCAAGTATGTTTTCTATTTTACTCGAAATTCTAGATATCAATCATTTTTTATTAATGGTTTAGTTTGCTGTAAATCATAGTTATTTAGAAACATTGCTATTTCCTCTAATGACTCAAATACTCTTACACCATTTTTAATTAAATCCTTTTTAATCTTCAAAAAATTTTTTTGAATGTCTACACTAAATGTTTGATCATTCCTTTCTAGTAAAACACAAAATATAGTTTTTTCAGGGCGTTTATTGCTATCATCTGCTACCTCAAAAATACTATAAATATTAATCATTTCTGGGGTTAAAACATATAAACAAAAATCATCATTTGCTTTATGCCAATCTTCATTAGTTTGCGCTTGTTCATTCCAATCTTCTACAGTAGGATTGAAAGTAACCACTTTTTCACTATCGAGCATTGTTAATAACTCATCTTTCCAAGTAGAATTATTACAAGTTTCACCTAAAATACAGTTATCATATTTTAACACTTCTTTTTTTAAATGTATAACATAATTTATTTTAACAAAATAATTAACTTCTTAGTATTTTGACAAATATATAAATTTAAATCTAGAAATATTGTATCATATTTTCAAACATTTTAAAACCCGAACTATAAAAGTCCGGGTTTACTTTCAATCTGGTGCGAGTGAAGGGACTTGAACCCCCATGCCTTGCGGCGCTAGATCCTAAGTCTAGTGCGTCTGCCAATTTCGCCACACTCGCATAAAAAAATGGTGGATCTTATAGGACTCGAACCTATGACCGATCGGTTATGAGCCGATAGCTCTAACCAACTGAGCTAAAGATCCATCAGACTTTATTAATATACCATATATTATTTAAGTTGTAAATACTTTTTTAAAAAAAATATTTAAATAATCAAATTTTTTGACATTTTTCATCTTTTAATATTTCTATTTTGATTGTATAATTAAAGTGGTGATGATATGCATAAACGTATAATTTTTATATTAATAATTTTACTATGTTTCGGCTGTTCGAATAAAAAGAAAATAAAAAATGAAGATGTAAAAAAAGAAGAATTGAGAGATGACTATATTGAGGTTATTCCAAGTAGTACTTTAAAGTATATAGAAAATTTGGATAACGAGATTATTCTTAACTATGATGAAATAAATAAATATAATAATGATATAAAACAAAAATCTAAAACAATATATGATTTAAATATTGATTATATTACTAAAGAAGAAATATTAAATTATATAAACTCATATAAAATACCTACTCTTCCTAAATACAATGGTAAAAATAATATTACAAATAACGAAATAGAAGAAATTTTGCAAAATAGAAATATTGATAATATTGATAATAGCATAACTAAAGGTATTATAGTTAATAGAACTAATTTAAAATCTTTTCCTACAGATATTAATTTTTTTGATAACGCTACTATAAATAATTTTGATGCGCTACAGGAAACTGAATTACAAGTAAATACTCCAATTATTATATTGCATGAAAGCAAAGATAAAAAATGGAACTTTGTTATATCCTCTACCTATATTGGTTGGGTAAAAGTTGATGATATTGGTATTGCAAATGATGATGAATATAATTATTTTATAAGTAATAAAGATTTTATAGTAATTACTAACTCTTTTGTAAAAATAAATGATATTTTATTAGATATGGGTGTTAAATTACCTATTGTTTCAACAAAAGGAGAAAAATATAAAGTTTCTATTCCCATTAAAAACGATGATGGTTTTATTGAAAAAAAAGAAATTGAAATTGAAAAAAATGATGGTCATATAGGTTTTTTACCATATACTAAAAGAAATATATATATTCAAAGTTTTAAATATGAAAATGTTCCATATAGTTGGGGTGGAATGGATTATGGTGTTGACTGTTCTAGTTTTATATCTAATGTTTATAAAACGTTTGGATTTATATTTCCAAGAAATACATCAGAACAAAGAAATACTATTGGTATATCTATTTCACTTGAAAATAAAAGTATAGATGAAAAATTAAATATTATATATAATGAAACTGATTATCCATTTTTACTTTATAAACCAGGTCATGTTATGATTTATTTAGGTGAAAATAATGGTCATCACTATATTATTCACGCTTCTGGTAATATTAATGAATTAAAAGTTATGGAATATGAACTTGAAAAATTAACTTATATAGATACTATAGATAAAATAGTAAAAATAAAAATATAGTAACACTATATTTTATTTTTGTATCATTTTTAATAAATTAATTTTAAACATATCTTTTTCAGCATGTTCCTTTGAAACCATTACTCCTTTATAAGTTACTAATTCTGAAGCATGGCCTTCATTTAAAATTTCAATAGGTTCGAACTTATCAAGCATTACTACTTTTTCTTTGTTATATACGATGTAATATAATTTTATTTCACCATGAACTTTTGAAAACATAGCATCCGTAGGTAATCCTAATTCGTAGGTTGTTGCATCTTTTTCGGAATCTGTAGAAATAACTTTTCCTAAAAATTTACCTTCTTTTAATGATGGGTAGTATTCAAAATATAATTTTTTATATGCTAACATATTATATTTTTTTATAGATCTCTCGAGTTTTCTAAATTCATTTTCATTGACATAATCAAACACGTATGTTTCCTTCATAGTTCACCTCTATTCTCCTCTATTTTACTATATTAATAGTAACATAATGGTTAGTTTTTGTCAAACAAAAAAAGTGTTTTAAACACTTTTTTATACTTGTTTTACATTTCCTGTAAACTTATACCCCTTATTTATTAAATCTTTATCTTCTTTGCTTTCACTCCATTTAATATCTGGTTCAGCTGTTTTAGTAGTACAAGTTTTAGATCTATAATATGTTACATCTTCTCTTATTTCTTCTTTACGTTCCTCTATAATAGGAATTTCTACTACCTCTTCTTTATCAACTGTTCTATAACCATATATTGGAACTTGTTTTTCAGCATATTCATAAATTGTTTTATATACTGGAACCTCTTCTGTAACATCTCTTACATCGTATACAGTTTCTACATTCCATACTTCCCATGTATATTTTGTTTCATTTTCACAATATGAACATGATGTAGGTGTATCAGCTTTTACATTTTTATAATGTACTGTTGATGTATCTGTTGGAACTTTTGTTCCTGAACCTATTCCTGCATAAACCTCTGTTGTACCTACTGCAACTTTTTTAGTAGTAGTTTTTGTAGTAGTACCTACTTTAACTTGACGTGAACCAACTACAACTAATTCTTTTGTGTAATCTTTAATATATTTTTCTGTAACTTTTTTAGTTATTGTTTTTCTATTAACTCCAGTTTGAACAGTATAAGTTTTATAACCAGTAATTTCATTTACCTTTTTAGTTTCAACTTGTATACTAGATGTTTGAGTAATTGGTATTTTTTGCCATTCTGACCAAGCAGAACATGTAGTTACAGGTTGTGGATTATTTTTATATTCATATAAATATTTTTTAGTAGTACATTCATCTTCATATGTTGATTTAGTTACTATATTTCCATTTTTACCATAGTATATTCCACCTACTACCTTACAATAGTATTTATCTGGTTCTACTGGTGTAGTACATTCATTATTGTATGTTGATTTATCTACTACGTTTCCATTTTTACCATAGTATTTACCATTTACTACTTTACAATAGTATTTATCTGGTTCTACTGGTGTAGTACATTCATTATCATATGTTGATTTATCTACTACGTTTCCACTTTTACCATAGTATTTACCATCTACTACTTTACAATAGTATTTATCTGGTTCTACTGGTGTAGTACATTCGTTATCGTATGTTGATTTATCTACTATGTTTCCACTTTTACCATAGTATTTACCATCTACTACCTTACAGTAATATTTATCTGGTTCATGTATTATACCACATGATTTTTCATATTCAGATTTACTAACCATTTTACCATTTTTATCATAATAAATTCCTTTTACAGCTTTACATGATAACATTTCTTCTTCTGTTTTCTTTGATGGTATTGGTGTTTCTTTCTCACATACACCACCCGGACAATAGTTATAGCAGCCTAAATATACAATTATGTAATCTTCCTCTTTACCACAGCTTAAATTAACTTTAAGTCTATATTCTTCAGTATATTTTGTAATTTCTACATAAGATTTTTGTGTATCACAAGGATTACCATCTTTATCCTTCATTTTTAAAACTAAATGTAAATCATACATTTCTTTTAGTGTTAATTTTTTACTTTCTTTTACTTTTTGAGGTAATCTTTCATTCGTAAAATATCCTATAGCTGCATCTTTCATTCTAGATACATTATTTGCAAATATTTCATCGTATAAAACAGATAATCTATCTAAATCAAATACTTGTTGATTTTGATTATTATCTTCATGAAGCTTATTTACATAACCTCTAGTTGGAAATAACCATAACATCAAAAATACGAATAAAAGTACAATCAAAATTGTAAGAAAAAAGTTTTTAAATGAAAATTTTTCTTTTCTATCATCATACATAAAAAATCCCCCTCGCTTTTTAATGACATTTATATTAACACTATTTTTTTGTTTTGTCAAATTTAGTAAAAAAATGAATAATACTTAAATTAATTGGAAAATTTTCTGATAAAAATAGTTTCATAATTAAATATATTTTATGTATACTAAAAAAATTATTGACTTTTTATCAATAATTTTTAATTATTATTTTTTGTTATTATAGCAAAGTAATGTATTTTTTAGAAACATAGTTACTCTCATTTTAATTAATTCCTCTGCAGTTATGATGACTGACGCCTTTTTTGAAATAGAACTAGGATCTATATCATCTATTATTTTATCATTTTCAATTTGATAGCCTACATTTATTACAACAGCATCAGATTTTATCATATCGGGTGTGACTAAATCTTTAATTCCTGTAGCGCTTATCAATACATCTGCAGCTTCTGTGTAATTTTTTAATCTTTTTGTTGATGAATTACAAATAGTCATTGTTACATTTTCATTTATCATTGTATTTATAATTGGTCTACCTGCCATTTTACCTCTTCCAATAATAACTACATGCTTGCCTTCGATATCTATATTATTTTCTTTTAAGAGAGTTGAAATTGCTAAAGAAATACATGGAATTATTGTTTTTCTACCACTAATAAATCTTCCAACATTAATATCAGTCATTCCATCTACATCTTTACTATTTTGTATTGTATTAATAATCTTCCTTGAATTATATTTTTCTGAAATAGGTAGTTCAAGCATTATACCATTTACATAATCATCATTATTTAATTCTTTTATCTTATTAATTATGGTAAGTTCAGATACACTATCATCAAATTCATAAATTCTAAAATATATTCCTACTTTATTGCACGCCTCTTCTTTAAGTTTTATATCTTCATTTACTTTATCATTGTCACCTATTTTAATTACAGCAACTGATGGTCTTATAATGCATCCTTTAGTACTTTGTTTAAAACTATCTTCCATTTTTTCTCTTAAATTACTGCTATCTATTATATTCATATTATCATCTCCACTAACTTATCTATCTTATATCATAATTATAACAAATCTATAAGTTAGGTTGTCAAGAGTTTAATAATACTTATTTATCATTTTACAGTTTTACTGTAAACAAAGTTCATCATAACAAATTTTAAAATACTCTATAAATTTATATAGTTCTTCTTTAGTTGTCAAATAAGATAAGCTTATTCTTATGCTTGAACTTGCTTTTTCTATATCATGTGTTAGTTCAAATACTGCAGTTGATAATGATTTTTTAGATGAACATGCACTTTTTGTAGATATATATACCTCATATTTTTCAAGAGCATGTAACATAGTTTCTGGTTTTACACCTAATATACTTATATTTAGGATATGTGGTATAGAATTATCATTACTATTTATCCTTACTTTATCAAATTTTTTTAATTCATTTTTTAAAAATTGATTTAATTCGCAGACATATTTTTCTTTTTCTTTTATATTTTCTAAAGCTAAACGAAGCGCTTTTGAGGTAGATACAATAAGAGATGTACAAGGTGTACCACTTCTATATATCGTTGTACTATCACCACCATTTATAATAGGTGTAAGTTCTATTTTTTCTTTTTTTATCAATACTCCAATACCTTTTAATCCATAAAATTTATGCGCTGAAAAACTAGCTAAATCGATTTTTTTTAAACTTAATTCTATTTTTCCTATTGCTTGAGTAATATCAGAATGGAAAAAACATTTTGGATATTTGTGTACGATATCTGCTATTTCATCAAGTGGTTGTAATATACCTATTTCACTATTTACTGCGCATATACTAACTAATATAGTATCATCTGTTATTAAATTTTCTAATTTTTTTAAATCCACTTGTCCATTTTCATTTAATGGTGCGTAATCTATTTTATAACCTTTATCTTTTAAATAATCTATTTGAGATAGTATTGATGAGTGTTCTAACATTGTAGTTATTATATGCTTACCTCTAAATTTATATTTATCACATATACCTTTTATAGCTAAATTATTTGATTCACTTGCTCCACTTGTATATATTATTTCACTATCTTTAATATTTAAAAGATTTGCGATTTGTTTTGTAGCGCTTTCGATAATTTTTTTTGATTTTGTACCTAAAGAATGTAATGAATTGGGATTACCCATAAATTCTTTTTCACATTTAATAAATGTATCTAATACCTCACTATTTACTTTAGTTGTCGCACTGTAATCTAAATATATCATATTTCTCCTCCATAAATTAAATTATACCATATTTAAAAAAAGAGGTTAACCTCTTTTTTAATATAAGCAAGAACCTAGTATTATAGCAAGTAATATATATAATACTATTATTATAACGAATCCATTACCACAACCACATCTAGTAGGTTGAACTTGGTTATCACAACAAGAATTGTTTGAACTCATAAATTACACCTCCTTAAATATATGCTCCAAGTATTATTATTAAAAGTATAAATAATACTAAAACTATAGCAGCTCCAGATATTCCAGAATTACAATTCATAAATCTTTCCTCCTTTTTTTATCTTTTCAAAGTATTTTATGAAAAATTTATGAATTTGTGAATGTTTATATTGAAATTTTACTTCTAATTTGCTAAAATAATAATTGTATGATGAATGTACATCGTATTAAATTAGAAAGGAGATGCCAATATGGCTAAAGAAACTGAAAAGAATAATAAAGGTAAAAAAACTACAACTAAATCTAGTACTCCTAAAAAAAATACAAGTACTAAAAAAACTTCTACAGTTAAAAGTAATAAATCAAATACTACTAAAAAGAATATAAATGTCGAAGTTAAAAAAGAAAAAGTTGAAGTTATTCCAGAAAAAAAGGAAGTAATTGAAGAAATTAAAACTCCAGTTGCAAAAAATGAGATTAAAAATGGAAAGGATGGAATAGTTAGTTATAAAGATAATACTCCATTTATAATATCTCTTTGCATAATAGTTATATTACTTGCAGCGCTTATTTATAGTATGTGCTCTAAAAGAGTTCCTAAATTAAAAGATGGAAATGAAGTAGTTGCTACTATAAAGGGAAAAGATATTACTGCAAATGATTTATTTGAATCATTAAAAGAAACTAATGGAGCTTCATCTCTATTAAATATTGTAGATAAATATATAGCTGATAAAGAGGTAAAAATTAAAGATGCTGATAAAGATTATGCTGATGAGGTAGTTGAATATTATAAAGAATATGCTGAATATTATAATGTTGATTTAATTACTTTTGTAGCTAATTATTTAGGTCTTCCTAATATAGAAACTGAAGATCAATTCCGTGATTTTGTACTTGAAGATTATAAGAAAACTTTAGTTGTTAAAAATTATTTAATTGATAAAGCTTCTGAAGATGATTTAAAGAAATATTATGAAGATAATTACTCTGATAAATTAACTGTTAAACATATTTTAATTGAGGTTGATCCTGACAATGAAGATACAGATGCTGCTGATAAGGAAGCATATGATAAAGCTAAAGAATTAATCGATGAATTAAAAGATACTGACAAAGATGATTTAGATGAGAAATTTGAAGAATTAGTTAAAGATAATTCTGATGACACTCAAACTTATAATAATGGTGGATTAATGGAAGATTTAACTAAATCTACTATTCAAGAATCATTCTGGAATGCTGCATATGAATTAAAGGATGGCGAATTTACTGAAGAACCAGTTAAAACTACTTATGGATATCATATAATTCTCAAAGTAAGTTCTAAAGCTGCTGATAAATATGAAGATGTTCTAGATGATGTTAAGAGTGGATATGCTGATAATTTACTTTCAAATGATAGTACACTAATGACTCTTACATGGGATGAAATTAGAAATAAATATAAATTATCTATAAAAGATGATAATATTAAAAAAGCATACGAAAATCAAATTAAAGCAGTTAAAGATAGTAAAGAAAATACTGAAGAAGAAACAGAAGAATAATTTAATCTTCTGTTTCTTTTATTATTGAATCTATTTCATATGAATTAAAGCCTTTTATAGTTAGTTTTTGTTTTACTTTTTGATTAAGTTCAATACCTCTATATTTAGTTTTTAATTTATTATAAATTTTATTATATTCATTTTTTAATATAATGTCATCTTCTTTTAAATTCATATCAAGTATATCTATTATATCGCTTTTATTATATCCAAGATTAATCATTTCATTTAATATTTTTTCTTTTAAATAATTATTTGAATATTTATGATTATTATTTATTTTTTTTAATATTAATTTTTCTAACTTAAATAATTCATCATCTTTATCTATACTTTCTAATTCAGAATTTATTATATCAATATCTATATTATTTGACATTAAATCTTTCTTTATTTTTTTTATTCCATATTTACTTAAAGATAATTTATCATTTATATAAGCCCTAACATATTTTTTATCATTTATTAAATTTATATTTTTTAATTTAATAACTATTTTATCTATATTTTCTTTACTTAAATTATATTTATTTAAATAATCTAGTATTTCATTCTCGCATCTAATTTTTTTTAATGCAAATTTAAGTGCATCATTATATATTTTATAAAATTCTGTACTTTCTATAATCTTATCATATAATGATTTATTTATCTCTTTTTTATATAATAATCCATATTCAATTATAACATCATCATATGTAACTATAGTATTATCATCTATTGTTATTTTGTATTTATTATTTTTTAATCTTGTAATTTTATTTATTTTCATTATACATCACCAAAATAATTATAACACATACAAATGTATTTATCAATAAAAAAAGATATTAATAATCAATATCTTCTTTTTGTTCTTTCATAGAAATAGTTGCTTCGTTTACAGCATCGTCTATTGTTTTTATAGCGTCCGTTATAATACTATAACCACTAGCTGCTCCAAAGCCATGTGAAAGTCCTTTAAATTGTTTATTTAGTTTTCTTAAATATGAAACTATTTGTTTTTCATTATAACCAACTAAATATATTAAAAATTCATTCCCGTCTGTTCTTATTATTTCACTATTTTTTAATTGTTCTAAAATAAGTATGTTAGCAGCTTCAGTTATAACTTTATCCCCTTCTTCTCTACCATAATTATCATTTATATATGATATATTATTTAAGTCAATTATTACTATTGCTTGAGGATATACCTCTGATTGATCCCAAATTTCAATTTTACTATTTAGGTAAGCCCTATTTTTAAGAGAGGTTAACTGATCTATATATTTTAGTTTTTCTTCTTTAGTAAGATGTATTTTTTTATTTTCTCTAGATTTTTTTATCATTACTTTTAAATGAGATGAAAAATCAATAATAACATAAATTAATAATACAATAATTAATATTAACAATAAATATGTAACATCAAAGTGTTCGTACGCTATTGAATCATAATTTGTATTTATTAAATCGTCTATAGATGTGTAATTTAAATAGAAATCAAATAATTCTTCAAATATTTTATTTTCTTGCGTATTGTTTATAATATAATTATATTTTCCACCTAAATTATATGGTACATAATTAATTTTACTATCCATAAATACAGAAGATTTATAATAATCATAGTTAGCTAAATCTAAAAATACTATATCATTTTTACCAAAATCTTTAGTTAATTCTTTAAGGTTATTATAAGATTCTACTTTTATTCCGTTATTAATTAAATATTGTTCTATCATTGAATATTTAATTGTTAAAACTTTTTGAGTTTTAAGTGAATTTATATCAGTAATTGGATATTTATTATTTATATCAGAAATTATTATAAAATCTTTTTTAAAGACTCCTACTGTATTAAATGATCCAATATCATTCATATTGGCCATATTAAACATAAAGTCTACCTTTTTAGATCCAAAATCTTTTATTAATTTATTTAAACTATTATATTTAGTATAAGTAATTGAAACGCCAAATTTTTTATTAAAATCTTTTAATACTAAACTATTTAAACCAGATATTTTATTTTTTTGTAAATTATTATATATTCCATAGTCTATAAAACCATATTGATAACTTTTGCTTTTTAATTCTTTTTGTCCTGCATCGCTAATTTTCTTTACATCAAAATAATATTTTAAGAAACTATCACTATATGCTTTATCAAAGTTATTTTCTTTCCATAAATCATATTTTTTAATTAAAATGTTATTTAATTCGTTATCTCCATTTAATCTTAATACAAAGTATTTATTTAAGTTATTAAATTTAAAAGATATTTTATAATTATTTTCTATAATTTCTTTTGTTATAAGATTTCTTAATATAATAATTCCATCTATATCAGGCATTACATTTTCTTTTACTTTATTTTTAGATTCAGAAAGTGCATTTTTCAAAAGTTCAGTCGTATCATATTCAATAAATGTTATATTTTGACCATCTAAATATTTTTCTAATGTCTCTTTTTCACCTTTAAGTACACCTATTCTTAAATTAGTTATTTGAGATACATTTTCATATTCAAGATCTGAATTAGTTAATAAAACTAGGTTATCTTTTAATAATTCTATATCATTTTTACCAACTTTATCTACTATCAACATTTTATATTTATAGTCTATATTTTCATATGATTTATATGGAATAATATTAAATTTCAATGATAAATTATCTGTTAAATAATTTAAATATTCATAAACAAGTCCATCACCATTATAGTTTAATACTGGTATATCATTAATTAAAGCTATATCTATAACATTATATTTATTGCTTTCTAACCATTTATTTTCATTTAAATTTAATTTACTTTCATCACTAATTCTTTTATATATAAAAACTGAAATAACGCTTATCAATATTAAAATTATTACTATAAGTATCAATATTATTATATTTTTTTTCTTCTTCATACTTCACCTTTTACCATGTAAATTCAGAATTAGTTTTATATTTATAGCCTATTTTAGGGTATTCGCTATCTTTAGACTTGCTATCTATAAAGATTTCAACATCATAATAACTTAAATTAGATTCGGTAAAACTTTTTAAAACCTCATTACTTTTTTCTTTTATTGTTTCAAACTCTATATCATTTTTTAAATTTACAACAATTCTAATTATTTTAGATTTTGTATAAACATCAACACTTGCAATATTTTCTAATTCATTTATTTTTGATTTTGCAGATTTTATTTCTTTTTCACTTAATTTATACTTATCTAAATCTACAAATCTTGAATTTTCATTCCCTGCAAAAAGGGCCTTATAAGCCATAAATCCTAGCGTAAAAATTAGTAAAATTACTAAAACGATTATTGATATTTTTATATATTTAGCATAATTTTTTTTCTTTGTTGTCTTCTTCTTACTCTTTTGTTTCATTTTACCACCTCTTAATATTCAAAAAGGAACTATTTTTCATCTTGTTCTAATTTTTTTAATATATCTTTTGTAACTAAAATTGTCTTTTCTTTTACAGAACTTGCTACTTTTTCAACTACTGGAGTACCTTTTTCTACAACATATTCAACTAATTCTTCTGCTTTTTCTTTTATAGTTTCTGCTTTCTTTTTAGCTATTTTTAATGCTTTTTCTTTATCTAAATCAGTAAGTTCTTCTTTTATACTATCTATTTTTTGTAGTATATTTTTTTTTACTTCTTCTGAATCAATTTCTTTTATTTTTGTATATAATTCATCTATTTTTCCTTTTAAAGCTTCTCTATTTTCTTTACCATTTTTTTTAGTTAGTAGCATTCCAAGTCCTGCTCCTACTCCTGCACCAAGTAAAAATTTACCAAAACCACTTTTTTTCTTTTTATTTTCATTATTTTTCTTCTTCATTTTTATCTTTTCCTTTCTTTTTTCTCGTTAAAACATTAATAAATTTAGATAGTGTCCCTATTACTTTATCACTTATTTCTGCAGCAAAATCAGTAGTTCTATCAATCATATTGAAAACTCCATTTACTTTGCTCATTTTGTCATTAACATCTTCAATTACATTATCTACTTTTTTTAATGTTCTTATTAATTTTATTCCTAATATTATTAAAATAATTATTAAAATAATTAAAAACATATATAACATTATTGTTAATATATCACTTAAATTTACCACTGTTCTTCATCTCCCTTTTTATATAAAGTTGAATCAATAAATCCAAGTAAATCTTCTTCATCTAAATTATTGTTTTTTACTTCATTATTTGTTTCTTCATCTACATTTTTTTCTTTTTTTACTAATAATTCATCTAATTCTTTCCCTATATCATCAGTTAAATTTGAAAGTGTATCTTCATCTACCTCTTTATTTTTATTTTTTTGTTCTTCTTCATTGATATCATTAAAATTATTTTTAAATAGAATTGAATTTTTACTAAATAAAGTATTTTCAAGTTCATCTTCGAGTGTACCATAGGCTTTGTTTCTAACAGCATCTATACTTGATATAACCTCTGGTTCTTTTTTTGTCTCTGTTCTAGATACTATATCTTCTTTGTGATAATTCTTATCTAAAATACCATAAATTGGTGAGATTATTGGAGTTGGTTTGAAAACTTTTTTATATTCGCCAGTTTCTGGTTCTGAATTTTCTTTTGAATCCTTTTTTACTTTTTCTTCTACTTTAAATTTTTCTTCGTTTTTAACTCTTTCATCAAACAAATCTAATTTTTTTTCTGGTTTCTTTGATTCTGATTTAAAATTTAAATCGTTAAAATCGTTTTCATCAAAGAAGATTGGTTTAATTTCTTTTTTTTCTTCATCTTTAAATTTAAACTTTTCTTCAATCTCTTCCTCATCAAATCTATTATTTTTTTTGCTATTTGGTGTCTCGATTGGAACTTGAGTTACATCATTTTGAATTTTTTCTACAATTATATCATCTTCTTCATCAATATTATCCTGTTGTTCTGTAAACATGTTTTTAAATTTTTCTAATAATTTCATTTTTTTCATTCCTTTCCTTGATTATTTTCTAATTTAAATTTTTCACTTTTATTTTCACTATTATAATTATTATACTTACCTGCTCTTTTTGTAAAATAATCATCTTTAAGCATTAAATCTACAACATTGTAATTATATTTTATTGTGGATAATATATATGAAGCATTAAGTATTGTATTATTTAGTTCACTTTCTGGTACAATCGCCTCTATTTTAGCGTAGTTATAATAAAAAACTATATAATATAATTCATCTTGTTTATCTATCTCTAAATATCCTTGATATTTAAATCCATCGTCTGTAGATAAAACTTTTGAATAATATAAATTTTTATTTTCAACATAATTATTTTTTACTTTATAATAATAATTTATTGTATCTATATATAGATAATAATAAACACCATTTGAATATAAAACATTATTTAAATCATCATTATCTATATATGTAACTCCACTTGGAAGATAATATTTATAACCACTACCAACTTGATTAAATAATTTATTATCTTTTGTAAGTATTACATTTAATATATTATCAATACTTTTTGTATCAATTCTAACTGCAGTACATCCTGTTAGTAGTAATAATATTAATGATAAAATTAATACTTTTTTTTTCATTATATACCATCTCCAATTTATTATAACAAATATTTTTGTATTTTTCTACACCTTATTATATTTATGTGTAAATGAAACGTATATTTATTTTTTTACGATTGTCTTATATATTGTCATTCCTAATTTTTTAAACTTTTTTTCATACTCTGTTTCGATGTTATTCAAATCATTAGAATTTGCTAAATTTAAACTAATATAATCTATTTTATATCCATAATCGACAAAGCTAATTAAAGAATATTCAAATAAATTTCTATTATCTGTTTTCATTATTATAACCTTATCATTAGAAAATAAATTGTCATATCTTGACAAGAATTTTTTACTTGTAAGTCTTCTATCCTCATGTCTATTTTTAGGCCAAGGATCTGAAAAATTTAAATATATTACATCTATTTCTTTATAAAATACATCTTCTATTTCTATTGCATCCATTCTGATTAATTTTAAATTAGGTATTTCATTATCAATTTTTTCAAGGGCGCGTACGATAACGCTATCAAATTTTTCTATTCCAATAAAATTTATATTAGGATAAGTTTTAGCCATATTTATTATAAAATCACCTTTACCCATACCTATTTCTATATGTATTGGATTGTTATTATTAAATAGTTTTTTATATTTACCTTTATAATCTTTATAATCTTTTACAATATAAGAAGAGTTTTCTATTTTATCACTCGCACCTTTTACATTTCTAAGTCTCATATAACCTCCAATATAAATTATAACATATTTTGTAATTATAATAAATATTCATCATATAATTTTATTGGGAGGTCTTATGAAAGATAAAAGAAACTGTAATTCAAATATGAATTATCCAATATATGGAGGTCAAATGGTTGTACCACCTATGGGGTATCCTGCTATGCCTAATATGATGGGAATGCCTATTCAAGGAGGTGTTTCTAGCAACACTTTTGAACAACAATTAAATAATATTGAACAACAAATAAATCTATTAGAAAAACGTGTTACTAGACTTGAGAATTTAAGTAACAATTCTACTACTAACTATAATAAATATAGTGATTCAAATTATTATATGGTATAAAAATAGAACGCATATTGCGCTCTATTTTATATTTATATTTCTTTTATCGTTTTTAATAAGTAAAAATCCAAATAATATAATAAATGGAACTAAAGATACTCCAACTATTTGAATAATCTTATTATTAATTCTAAGCAAAACCTCACATATAACTATTAAAGAAAACATAGTTATAAAGCAATATTTTTGCTTACCTACGAATTTTTTCATGTTTTCCTCCTCTTCATATAGAAGACATATCAATTATAACATATATATTCAAATTTGTAAAATAAAAAAGTTATACACGTATTTTAGTGTATAACTCATTATTTTTTACTATATTTTTATAAATTGTCTGTGAATAGTAACGACAAATTTACTATAAATATTTTATTACTTTATTATCAATTTTTGTCCTATATGTATTATATATGGAAATTTTATATTATTAATATTTGCTATGTCCTTCCAATTTTTATTAAATCTTTTACCTATTTTAATTAGATAATCTCCTTTTTGTACTATATAAGTTGTTTCTTTCATATTCAACAATTCATTAACTCTACTTTGTATTTTATTATAATCATATCCATTAGAAATTAACTTTTCTTTTCTAAAGGGATTATTTCCCCATACACCTAATATTACTTCATTGGCTAGTTCATCTATAGATTTATCTTGTTTTAATACTTCACTATATATAGTTTTTTTCCATGAATACCAATTATTAGTAATTTTAACATCAGTATATAAAAAGAGAGCTTTAGTTATATCATATTGATTATTAATACACCAATTACCATATTCGTTTTTATACCAACCATTAGAAATAAATTTACCTTTACCTACTGAAATATGTATATGTGTACCTGTCGCATTGCCCTTTACCCCTGTGTGATAATAAATTTCACCCTGTTTAATAACTTGTCCAACTTTTAAATTTGATATATCATTATCATGTAATGTCATAATTGTCATATAGTCTATAGTTCCATCTGAATATTCAACTTTCTCCAAACTTTCTAACCACACTGCATTACAATTTTCATATATTCTTTTTACTATCCCTGTGAATGGCGTTTTTAAATAGGAACAATTAATTATATCAATAGCTAAATCGCCTTTATGTGAAAAATTCCCATTCATACCTTGACTAATATATAAATTGTCTATGTTTAAAATTGCCTTTTCCATATTAACTTTTCTCCTTATTTAAATATATCTGAATTAAATTTAAAACTGATGATATTCCCATAGCAATTCCGCCTATTAAAATATTTTTTAGTATATTTAAATCTGTTATATTTTCATTTGTTTGTATATTTACTATTAATGATGCTAAAAAGCCTTCAAAAAAAGTTTTTAATATTTTATTAATAAATTTATCATTTAATATTTTATTCATATTCCCTCCTTGATTCATTAGGTAATTCATTTATTTTATTTATCATACTCGTTGCCATTCCATTTCCTTTTAAATTATGATAATTAATATAAATTTCGTTTACATTTTCTTTCATATAACTAGGACAATATCCTAATCTTGAATATGTTTCATATATTCTTACTATTTCATTTCTAAGTAAAGCTTTTAAGCCTTCTTTTAAACCTATATATTGCTTAAACACATAAATAACTCCACTTGTTATTGCAGTTAATAATATTTCTATCCAATAATTTATTACTATATTCATAAATCTATCCTTTCTAATAATTCTTTTAATTGCACTAAAGATTTTCTAATCGATACTCTAACAGAATGCGGTGTACAATTTTCAAGTATAGCAATTTCCTTACTTGAATATTCATCAAAATAATACATTTTAATTCTTCTGCTTTGAATATCCGATAATTTATTTATTGCTTCCTTTAAATCTTTATACGTCGATTTTCTAATTATATAATCTTCAATACTTTCTTGTTTTATCGATGATAGTTTATATAACATCTCATCATTTTTTTCTATATGCTCAGTATGTCTATCAAATTCATTTAATTCTTTTAGATCATCTAACTCAAATCTATTTAATTCATTATATACTTTTTCACTAATATCTACTTCATATTTTTTATCATTTGGACCGCTAAACATAACTTTGTAAATTCCATCTTCCTTTATGCTTTCTAGTACATAAGGATTGTCTCTATGTCTTCTTCTTTTTGGACGCCTATCATATTGACTCATCTTTATCCTCCTATCAATTTATTTCTTATTAAATTGATAAAAGGGCGGAGATCTAACATTTATTATAAAAAAAATACCAAATATATTATTTAAATAAATATATTTGGTACACATCAAAAATGCTTTACTACTATTTATATTTATAATAAGCAATAAAGCATATATCATAAAGCATCATCCAGTCTTTTATAAATTACTTAAAAATTGGAATACTGCTTAATTTCTAATTTTTATATTAATATATTATTTATTGTTAATTAATACTACACAACAATAACAAAGTACAATTATATTACATTGTTGTAAATAATTATATCAAACGTCACACTATTTAGTTTTATTTTTTTATTTTATATTTTATTATTTACATATATAATGTAAATCTCCACCCTTTATTTAATAATTAAACTAAAAGAGAGATATTTTACACTAAATATCTCTCTTAATATTTTTTATTGTAACTGTAAAATTAAATATTAATTATTTCTATAATGGGATATAATGATCTTCATAAAATTCAATTCCAATTGATTTTAAATATTCATACTCTTGTTCACTATCACAATAAATATCACACAAATTTTCATGCGATACAGAATTTAACCAACAATGTTCATTTTTATATAAACATAAATCCTCAAGATATCCGCCTATAATACTATCATTATAAGTATTTTCATCAGTAAAAAGCTTCATATTTTTTAACAACTTAATTGTATCATTATTTATTTTAAATGTATATATAGTTTGATATAAACATTCTATTTCATCACAAAATATATTTTTTTTGGAAATTATATTTTTTTTGTTTTTTGAAAGTATTTCTTTTGATATCAAATCATTTTGATAATATGTTAAAACCTGTTCAATAAATCCTTTTTTTAAATTTTTCATATTTTCAAATTTTGAATAATACTCATCATCAAATATTCTAGTATCATTGCTATAAATTTTATAAATTTCATTTATATTAATCGTGGAATTTTCCTTCAATAAATTTGGATTACTATTTTTTAATTCTGAAATAATTATATTGTATTTATATGGCTTTTGAAATAAATATTGTAATAATGAAAATTTATTGCATTTTTTGACTGCATACTCAATTAAAATTTGATATGAATCTTTTTTTAATTCTTTTACTGTCATTTTTAGCGCTCCTTTAATATAAATACCATATATGTGTGTGTATTGGTGTTCCTACTGCATGATAATGTTCATAATATCCTGGTAAATTTCTATGTTTATTGTGAAATATGTAATTATTATTAATACCAGCTTGCCTTGCTACTCTTTCAGCGTCAAATTTATAATCACACATAACACTATTACCAGATTTTACTGTAATTACTGATTCATCAATTGTCAATTTTATTTATTGCTACTGTACCTTGAAAAAAATTGTTACTTTGCCTAAACTATCATTTTTAAAAAAATTATAATATCATCTGACATTTAAAAAGTTACCTCACAATCTCTAATATTTTTTGTCATATAGAATCCAAATCTGCATTATACCAAACTATAACTGGGACATGAAATGAAAATACTTAAATATGTGTTGCCTTGTCTTGATAAGCACATAGTATTCATGTTGAATTTATTGTATTAATAGTTATATCTAATTTTAAATATATTCTTAATAAATTTAATACTCTATTTTCTTACTTCTATAACTTTCGTTTTATATATATAATCTGCAACACACTTTTTTTTAATTAATATTAAAATAAAATCTATGCTTACAAAGCAAAGTGTAGTTAAGCTTCTTTTTATCATAATAGATTTTATTGGTATCATATCAGAATCAGTATATACAGCCAGTCCAAATATTCTTTTTCCTATACTCTGATTTTGAAATAATAAATCTTTTAATCCAAAAGTTATGAAAAATAATATAAAAAATGGAAAAAATATTATTGCACTAATTAATAAATTTGTTGAATACAATTGAGTTTTTTTTAAAATAAATTCGCAAATTAAAAGTATAGAACAACTTAAATGGTAATCGATTAAAAATGATAAAATTTTTTTTAATTTAATTGATTTCATAAAATCGTCCTTTCTACCAATCTATATTAAATCCTATTTTTAATGAAGCACCAATGCCTAAATGTGCTGATAAATCTAAACCAATAAATGTTGATGTTTCAGTTTGTTCGATTTTACCATATTTTTTAGTAGTAACAAGCATAGTTTTTGAAATTTCTGTATATTCACAATCTATAATTTGATTTGTAAAATGAAATGGATTATTATGAATTTGTATAACATCAAAATCGCCCTTATGCTCTTCATGATATATACTTTCAGAGACACCCATTTCTTTACCTACCACATTTACGGTTAATCCATATGAAGTTGTAGTTCCCGTAGATGATTTTTCATTTTCGTATTTATAAGTCATATCCTTTGAATAACCAACATCAAACCCTACACTAGGAGAAACCTTTAAATCTGCACCTACACCTACTCCAGCTTCAAATACAAATGCTTTTTTTATTGCATTCCAAACACTTCTAGTTGTTTGCGATACTTTTTTCCCAAAGTTATATAAATTATTCCACATGTTTTTAAATAAACCTAAACCATCTGAATCAATATTTATTATAGGATTATTATCAACATAAATATATAAATTATATGATAAGATTTCACCACTAGATCCTATCCTAGGATCTGCATTAATAAATCTACCCCATACTGGATTATAATATCTACTATTTAAATAATATAGATTAGTTTCTCTATCATAATAATGACTTCTATATCTAAATGGATTTATATTTCCTATATGATTATTATTGCTACTTATATCATTTCCATTATTATCTTTTATTGATATTATATTTCCCCACGAATCATATGTATATCTTACTATTACATTATGATTGCTATCTAATATTCCTATTATATCATCTTGAATATTTTTTATATAATAATAGATTTCATCATTATATTTAAATCCAAATAATTCATTTAAGTTATTATACATATAGTATAACACATTATTATCTGTTTTTTCAAGTATTATATATTTTCCTTCTAAATAATATTTTGTTTCTTTATTATTTATTTTTTTACTTATTCTTATTCCATCTTTATTATATTTATAATTAATTGTATTATCTAAATCAAATAATAAATACTTTTTTTAAAGTTTTAAAAAAATTGATACTGTATTTTTACACTAAAAAAAAGAATTAAATCTTTTTTTCATAATCGCAACTACTACATTTAATTATATCTTTTTTAGTTGTTAGCATATTACCACACTCTGGACATTTATCACCAGTTGGTTTATCCCAATATGCTTCTTTACATTTTGGGTAATTATTGCATCCATAAAATAATCTTCCACGTTTGCTTTTCTTTTCCACAATTTTTCCACCGCATTTTGGACAATCGCATATTTCTACGACTTGTCTTTCGATTGGTTTAATATATTTACATTTTGGATAATTACTACAAGCAGTAAATTCACCATATTTACCTTTTCTAATTACTAATGGACTACCACAATTTGGACAAATTTCTCCTGTTTTTTCTGCTTCTTTTTTAGGCATAGCATCAAAAGCATTTTTTACACTTGGTTCAAATTCATCATAAAAATTTCTTAAAACTTTTACATAATCTTGATTTCCATCAGCTATTTTATCTAAATCAGTTTCCATATTTGCAGTATATTCTACGTTTATTAAATGACTAAAATATTCTTGCAATTTATCTGTTATTTCTATACCAACCTCTGTTGGTACAAATTTTTTTTCTACCATATTAGCATACCCACGTTTTTTTATTATATCCATTGTTGTTGCGTATGTACTAGGTCTACCGATACCAAGTTCTTCCATCTCTTTTATTAATTTTGCTTCTGTATAACGAGATGGTGGCTGTGTAAAGTGTTGTTCTTTAGTTATATCTTTTGATACTATTACTTTTGATTTGTAAGAATCTAAAGGAGGTAAAATTTTATCTTTAGTATCTTCATAATCTTTATAAATTTTTAAGTATCCATCGAAATCTATTATTTGTCCCGTAGCTTTAAATTGATAATTATTATTATCAAGTATTACTGTTGTATTTATAGTTGTCGCACTACTCATAAGAGATGCAAGTGCGCGAACATATATTAATTTATAAAGTTTATATTCATCGGTACTTAAGTATTTTTTTACAGATTCTGGTGTTCTATTTATATCAGTTGGTCTTATACCTTCATGAGCATCTTGGACGTTTTCTGTCTTTTTTGATACTTTAACGTTACCTATATATTCTTTTCCATATTTAGCTTCTATAAATTTATATGTGGATGCGACAAACTCATTTGATAATCTAATAGAATCTGTACGCATATAAGTAATTAAACCTACTGTTTCATTTTCAAGTTCCATACCTTCGTAAAGTTTTTGTGCGATTTGCATAGTCTTTTTAGAATTAAAGTTTAATTTATTTGAAGCATCTTGTTGTAATGTACTTGTCGTATAAGGCGGTTTAGATTGCTTATTTTTATTTTTCTTTTCTACACTTTCAATATTAAATGAATTTGATAATTTACTTAATACATCATTTGCTTCTATTTCATTATTAATTTTAAAATCTTTATGATTATAATTAAATAATTCAGCACTGAATTCTGGAAATATTGCCTCTATAGTCCAATATTCTTCTGGTTTAAATTCGTTTATTTCTCTTTCTCTATCTACTATAAGTTTAAGCGCTACACTCTGAACTCTACCAGCAGATGTACCATCTGTTTTAGATTGAATAAGTTTACTTAATCTAAAACCAATTATTCTATCTAATATTCTTCTAGTTTCTTGACTATTTACCAAGTTTTTATCTATTTTTCTAGAATGATTAAATGCATCAACAACAGCACTCTTAGTTATTTCGTTAAAAACTACTCTATCATAATCTTTATCATTTAATCCAAGTATAGTTTGTAAGTGCCAACTAATTGCTTCTCCTTCGCGGTCTGGATCTGTTGCAAGATAAACATGATTTGCTTTTTTTGATTCTTTTTTTAGTTCATCTATTACTGATTTTTTACCTTTCATTGTAATATAATCAGGTTTAAAATCTCCATCTACATCTACTCCAAGACCATATTTACCATGTGTAGATAAATCCCTTACATGTCCTTTACTAGATAATACTTTGTAATCACTACCTAAATATTTTTCTATTGGTTTTGTCTTACTTGGGGATTCGACTATAACTAAATTTTTTGGCATATTCCATCTCCTTTGTCTATTTATAATTTATACACTATAATATATTTTTTGTCAAGAAAAAAATTACAACTTTAAAAAATATTAAAATATAAAAAAAACTAGAAATATTTCCAATTTTTTCTAAATTAATTTTTTATTTTAATTTGTTGTACTTTTAAAATGTTTTAAGTCCTTTTTCACATTTGTTTCCAAATGAATCAATTAACTTTTCATCTTTAAATATTCTAACTACCTCACAATTATTTGAACATCCCTTACATTCAAACCCTTTAGTTTCAAATTTTATTTCATTAATATTTAAATTTAATTCATCGTGATTTTCTTTTGATGAAAGTATTGCTATACCTATTGCGCCCATTAAATGACTATTTTCATCTATTATTACTTTTGTATTTAATATTTCATTAAAATATTTTTCTACTCCTTTATTTTTACTTACTCCACCTTGAAATACTATAGGTTCAAGTATTTTTTTACCTTTACCTACATTATTTAAATAATTAAGTACAATACTTTTACAAAGTCCAGCAACTATATCTTCTTTCTTATAACCTAACTGTGCTTTATGAATTAAATCTGATTCTGCAAATACTGTACAACGTGCGGCGATTTTAACAGGATTTTTACTTTTTAAAGCAAGTGAACCAAAATCATTTATGTCTACACCTATTCTTTTAGCTTGACTAGATAAAAAAGATCCTGTACCAGCTGCACATAATGTATTCATTGCGTAATCTGTTATTATTCCATTATTTATCATTATAATTTTTGAATCTTGTCCTCCTATTTCAAGTATTGTTCTTACGTTTGGATAAAAAGATAAAGTACCTACTGCATGTGCGATTATTTCGTTTTTTACTACATTAGCTCCCAACATTAGCCCAATTAATTTTCTAGCAGAACCAGTTGTTCCTATACCACATAATTTATAACCTGGTAGTATAGTTAATGTATTCATTAATTTTTTTACTGCTTCTATTGGATTACCTGATGTCCAAATATAATTAGATGATAATATATTGTAATTTTCATCTATGATGACTCCTTTAGTTGATATTGAACCTATATCTACTCCTAAGTAACACTTATTCATTTCTTTTCCTCATTTCTATCATATCATAGAAAGCTTCTATTCTAGTTTCAAATCCAACATCAGATGTATTTGAATCCATACTAATAAATAGTACTGGCATATTATTTTCTTCACACATTTTATTTATTATTCCCATAGAACCTATTTCTGGAGTACAAAAACTAGATTTAATATGTATAATTCCATCATAATTATTATCAATTAAATATTTTGTATTATAAATATTATCCATAGCGTCCGCACCCATTTTATATTTTATATTATTTAGTTTTTTTAAATTTTTTTTACTTTTTTTGCTTTTTTCAAATAATAGATAAGTAACATTTGTAAATCTTTTAATTTCTACTCCATATTTAATTAACATATCTTCTATATTGTTATTTGCGTATGGTTCCATTAAAGTAAATAATTCTCCAATTATACCTATTTTAATGTTATTTTTTGGTTTATATATCTTAATATTTTTTATTCTTTTTTTATATTTATTTTTTATTTTAATAAAACTTATTAAACCTTTTGTTTTACTAAAACTTTTTAACATATTAGAAAATGTTTTATCAAATTCATTATTTATTTCATAGGCTTTATTTTCTCGTAAATAATTTTCTATATAATCAATAAATTTAACCATTTTAACAGTGATAAAAAAGTAATATAAACTTTTAATTATATTTAATTTAGGATTAATTTCTTTCATTATTTTATATATTTTTTTAATATCAGTATGACCTTTACTTACTAAATTATAATATTTAAAATTATATCCTAAATCTTTTAATATTTTTTCTTGTAGTTCAAAGTAATATCCATACCTACAACCGCCACCCATTTGTATTAAAATATTAGCTTTCTTATCTAAACATTCGATATATGTACCTAATGTATATTTAAATGGTGTACATAAAAAATCAGGACTATATTTTGAGCCTAATTCTATTGTTTTACTTGTTATTTTTGGAATTTCTAATATTTTACAATTACTTATTTTAGAAAATAGATATTTAACTGGTACATGATAATTTCCCATCATTGGAAAAGCAATTACTTTATCCATATTATCACCAATAAATTGTATGAAAAAAATTCAGTAATATTACTGAATTATAATTTTCTTCCACCGCCTCCGTGAATTCTTCCACTAGATGAATGGTGTATTGATGAACCACCACCTCCGCCACTAGAAGTAGCTTGAGTATTTATCCTAACACTTGTAGTGTGTGTGGTTAAAAAGACATCTGATTTTTTTGTTATTTTAAAATCTTTTTTATCTATATAATAATTAGCATTTACACTTTTTTTAATCATTTTATTTTTGTTTATAAGTATTAGCATTATTATAAGTGTTATTATTGAATCTGTTATAATTATTGGAAATATTGGGAGTATTTTTACTGAATTTGTTGGTTCGTTAATTGAACTATTAGAATTAACTTGAGGTAATCCACTTTCAGCAAAATTATAAGCTGTATCTATAAATTCATCAAACATTTTATAATAATTTCCTTTATATCGTTCTATACTATCTAACATAGAATTTATTCTTGCATCGTTATACATGTTGATTGCTGCTCCACTAGTTGAAATATAAAACTCACCTATTTTAAAATCTAATACAAAAATTAATCCATCTCGGTCATCACCTATACCAAAGCCATTATAGTCATAAAAGTCATCAGCATATTCCATAGTACTATTTTTTTCATGATAATTAACTGTTACTATAGCCATATCCATGTTAAATTCATTTATATATTGATTTATTTTTTCTTTTAGTTTTTCTTCTTCTTCTGTTGTAAGTTTATATGCGTAATCATAAACTTTAATTGAATTATCAAATGCTTTTACATTTATTATTCCAATAAATAATAATATTATTATAAATAAAAATTTATTTTTTTTCATTTTATCACCATAGGTAAAGATAATATTAAAAATATAACTACAAATATTAATATTCCTACTACTACCGCTTTCTTTTTATCTATTGGAATATCGCCAATTAATTTACCAGTTTGTCCATTCATAGCAAATGTATATATTTTATCTTTATATTTTATATTTAACATCCAAACTGGTAATAAAACATAGCTATCATCTGTGTTTGATAAATCAATATTATTACTTGTTTTTGAAACTACACTATATCCTCTTATATCGTTTTCTAAAGATTCTATAAATGAATTTTTTGATCTTGTAATGGCATCTTGCTCTGCTTCTTCTTTTGTAACATCGTATTTTTCTGATAAAAATCCTGATAAATATGAATAATTAAAGTCTTTTAATTCACTATAATCAAATGGTTCGATTGAATTCATGACATCATTAGGAAATCTTTTAGATCCATCTACAGGTACTTTTGATAAACTCATCTGTCCACCTCTAGTAACTAAATATGTATCTGTTTTAGTATATCTATAATCTCCACTTACCCACGATGTAATTCTTTTACAATCTGCTTTTATTTCTCCATTGGCTTCATAATCATATAACCAAAAAGGAATATATATACCACTTATTTCATTTATATTTTTTTTCATATTAAATTCTTTTGGCATAAATATTTTCCCTTTACCTATTTTTTTAAATGCTTCTATAGCGTCTTCTTTTGTCTTTTTAAATGGAATTATATATTTTGGGTTAAATTCACCTTGTAATTTATTTTTTAGTATTGCTGTATTTCTACAATATACGCATGATGTTGCACTGGTATTTGCATCTACTACTATTTCAGCACCACAATTTGAGCAAATATATGTATCTACAGGAGTTGATTTTTCTACCTTTTCTATTTCTTTTTTATTTTTTTTCTCATATTTCATTAAATCTACTATAGTAAATTCACTATTACAATATTCACATTTAAAATTATCACCATGTGGATTATATTTAAGTACCGCACTACAATTTGGGCATTTATGATCTAATACCTCCATATTACCAACTACTTTCTATTTGATTTTTTCTAATATAAAATATCCACATTCATAATTGCACAAATTTTTAATGTAGTCGTCTTTAAATTTTATATCATTTATTTTATTGCATATCTTATTTAGTTTATTACAAAATCCTTTTAATCTTACTTTATTATATGAAATATCACCTATTATATAATCATAATTTTCAAAGTAATCTGTATACATTTCTTTAAATGTTTCTAAATCAAAAGCATCTTTATAATTTTCTATTAATTTATATTTTATATTATTTACCTCTATCATTTATACACCTTCTTAAATGCTGCATTAACTTCTCTATATTTTTCTAAACTGGATGATGAATTCCATGTCATATATCCTCCTGTTAATCCATTATTATATAGAGCTCTTATTTCATCTGATATTTTAGATGAATCGTATACTACTGTTGGAGTTTTTATCGAATTATATGTCTGAATCCATGTTCTGACAACTGCTGGAGTTGGAATTATAGATTGTTTTTTTGCTACATAGCTTCCCCACATATTTAATACTTTATATGGTACTGTCCATACTATTTCACTTATTCCATATTCGTGTTCGGAAAAATGATCTGGATATGGCATTCCACTTATTACATCTGCAACATTTGATATTGCAGCCCAAAATTGTCCATACGCTGTTACGTAATTTGAAGCACATTCTCCAAATACATCTATAGATACATAAGCACCTAATTCATGTATTGAATCAGCCGCATACATAACGAATGTCTGAATTGCGCTTGCTTTTTCTTCATTATAAGTATTATTTAAATTTATTGTACCACTTTTTTCTAAACTTTGTGTTCTATCTGGAAATCTTACGTAATCGAATTGTATTTCATTAAATCCTATTTCTTTTACTGCTTCGCGTGCAAGTTCTACATTAAATTCCCAAACTAATCTATTATATGCGGTTGGCCAATATGAACTATTATGATTAAATGGTAATCCACTACTATTTTTAATTGCTGTTTCCTTATGGTCTTCGACAAAATAATTATCTTTAAATGTCGTAATTCTACCTATTAAATAAAAACCTTCATCTTTAGCTTTTTTTACTAATTTTTTATATTCTTCAAAATCATTTATAGCATGGTTATAATTTGTTATTGAGTATTCTTGCATAACTTTAGAATTGTATGCTGGAGATGTATTATCCTTTATATCTATTACAAAAGCATTAATATTACTTTCTTTAGCTAAACTAATATATTTATCTATATTCTTTATTGCTGCTGAATTAATGTAAAATGCTCTTACTTCATCAGGCATAACATTGTTTTCAAATTTAGGTTTTTCATATGGAAAGTAATCTAAATTAGTTGCAGTTCCGCCACCTAGTGTATTACCCATTGTACTTAAATATTCTTGGAGTCCATTTTCATCATATACTTTTAAACTTTCTTCTTCACTTTTTACTAAATATTTACTATATACGTATCCTTGGGATTCATTATATTTAATTTTATATTTATTTACACTACCATCATCATTTAATTTATCATAACCTACTATTTCTACTTTTTCACCTTTTTTTACAAGCCCTAAAATTTTAGCAGTATTTGAATCTTTATAAACTGTTGTATTTGTTCTTACATACATTTCTTTTTCTTTTACTATATCCTGTTTTTCTTTTGTAATATTATCGTTATTTATCAAATAATATTTACCATTATATTTTATTTTAGTGTAAGTTATATCATCAACTTTTTCTTCATATTTATAATTAATTACCTCAGTACCACGATTAATATCTTCTACTTCATTGTGTTTTAAATCATATAGTTTAGTTTTATTTTCATCACTACATATATATACTATATTTGTTTTATCTACTTTAGATTTTCCTATATTACTATTTTTTAAAATAACTATAGCTAATATTATTAAAAATATTAAAATAAGTATTAAAAATTTAGACATTTTATTTCTTTTACTTTTTTTACGTTTCATAATACTACTCACCAATTATAGTATAACACATTTTATTTTTTTTTACACTATATTATCTATAATTTGTATCTAAATAATAATTTGGTACAGAACCTTCTACTAATTTCATAATTATTGGTACATCTGAAGTAATTACAACGTTTTTTGATGCGAATGGTAATAAAATTTTTATTTCTACCTCTATATTTATATTTACTTTTATTAAAGCATTATTTATACCATAATCTTCAATATTTGTATTTAATTTACAAAATATATTACCTATTAAATTTATTTTTACAGGTATTTTTGGCATTATATTATTTAATATTACATTGTCAAATACTACACCACTTGGTATTTCATATATTATACCTTTTTTATTTATTGATTTGTTTTCTAAGCCTAATTTATCAACTTCGCCACTTTCTAAAAGTTTCATATTTTGCTCTATTAATTTTGTAGTATCTGATAAAAGTTTATTTACTTTACTTGAATTAAAATCTATACTTTTTATATTATTATCAGATGTTTTTGCTTCTTTAAATAAATCATCATAATATGTATTTTTTGATATATTTTCTATTACTGTTGTGTTTATTATTGATGAAACTATTTTTTTTGTTTCTATCTGTGAATAATTTAAAAGTTGTGGGAGCAATTTTTGATTAAATATTTTAAATAAATATACTATTGATATAGTTAATAATATTATAAGCAATATTATTATATTTACTGATTTATTTTTTTTATTTTTTTTAAAATGCATTCTTTTCATATTATATAATATGTATTTTAGTTAATAATAAGTATGGTGAGATTATGATAAATGAAATAATGAGTAAAAAAATTATTAGTGGTACGAAAAATAGTTCTATTAAAGATATATCATTACTTATGAAAAAATATAATATTGGTTTTATACCTATTAAGGATAAAGGTAAATGGATTGGTGTTGTTACTGATAGAGATATATGTTTAGCGATTAGTAATATTAAAAGTGTTGATGATTCTATTGTTCCATACATGTCAAAAAATTTAATATGTATTGATATTAATAGTGATATTTTAAATGCATTAAAAATTATGAGTAAAGAAAAAGTTAAAAGATTACTTGTAAAAGAAAATGATAATATTGTTGGGGTTTTATCTTTATCTGATATGTTGATGTATACAAATAATGATGTTTTAACTACTATAAAAACTATATTTTATATCCATGATAATAATGGGTTGGAGAGTGCTGAAATAGATGAATTTTATTTATAAAAAAATAGAATATTTTTTTATAAATTTTCTATTTCTTCTATGCTTAAGCCAGTAGCTTTACTTATTTTATCTATTTCAATACCTAAATTT
>CANQIV010000010.1 GCA_947624135.1 uncultured Bacilli bacterium
GCAATTACTTTTCTTTGTTCTAATGTTAAATGTTTCCAGTCTTTCATTTAAATTCCTCCTTCTTGGCAAAGAAACATTTAACTTATTATACTCTAATCAGACTTATTGCAGTTTTTTTAAATAAAATGGAATTCCAAATAAAAATTAACGTTTAATTTCACCGTCTGTAAAAAATAATTGACTTTTGTCAAATGATTGATATAATATTTATAGAGTGACTAGTTATTATAAAACAATCGTAAAAATGTGTATAAAAATGTTGTTTATTTTTAGAAAGGTGAACAAGTAAAAAGTAAGTTTAAGCGCTTAGATAGAAATGATTATTGTAAAAAAATATTTGATTGTAAATTAAAAAAATAAATAAAATATTATTAAATTTTTAATAAATAATTTTAATAAATTAATATAAATGTTGAGGAGGAATTAATTATGAATTATGAAAAATATAAAGTTGAAAAAGATACGATAAAAAATATTTTAGGGTATATATCAAGTGGGGATATAGCAATTCCTGAACTTCAAAGGCCATTTGTTTGGGCACCAAAACAGATAACAAAACTTATTGAATCACTATACAATGGCTTACCAACAGGATTTATTGTTATGTGGACTAATGATAAGGTAAAATTAAAAGATGGTAAATTAAGTGTTGGAAAAAAAATAATAATTGATGGACAACAAAGAATTACAGCTTTAAGATCAGCTTTATTAGGTGAGGTTGTAACAACAGAAGATTATAGTACAAAGCGATTTACTGTTGCATTTAATCCATTTCAGGAAAAATTTGAGACATATAAACCTACACACGATAAAGATACAAGGTGGATTCCTGATATTTCTATTTTCTTTAAAGATAATAATATAGGATTAATTAATTTTATTGATAAATATGTTGAAAAAAATCCTACTTTTACAAAAGATCAATTATGTTCAATAATTCAAAAACTTCAAAATATAGTATCAAGAGAAATTGGAAGAATTGATTTGAATTCAAATTTAACTATAAGTGAAGCTACTAATATATTTAATTTGATGAATAGTAGTGGAACAAAACTAGGGCAAGAAGATTATATTATGGCTAAACTTTCTTCAGACAGTGACCACGAGGGATATTATTTGTGGAAAACTATTGATTATTTTTGCAAAGGTATGCAAGATAATAGATACATTCAGGATATTGAAAAAAATGATGAAGATTTTGCAAAAACAGAATATTACAATGCTATAAAATGGGTTGCTAAATATAGAAGCAAAATATATACACCAACATATAATGATGTGTTAAGGGTTAGTTATTCTCATATTTTTAATGACGGATTATTAAAAAGACTATCAGAATTGTTATCTGGAAGAAATTTTAAAACAAAGTCTACTGAAGAATCTGTTGCAGATGATACATTTAAAACAATAAAAGAAGGTATATTTAATTTTGTTAATGAGCATAATTTTAGACAATTTAATGTTTTTATTGAAGGAACAGGATTTAAATGTTCTAGATTGATTAATTCTCAATCAACTATTAATAGTGCATATATTGTATATTTATTATTAAAAAGACAAAAAAACATTCCTAAAGCACAGATATGTAATTATGTTCAAAGATGGTATGTAATGTCATTATTATTGGAAAGGTATTCTGGTTCAAGTGAAACAACAATAGATCGAGACTTAAAAAGAATAAATGATAAAGGATTTGTAAATTATTTTGATGAAATTGAAAGTCAATTAAATAAAACTTTCTGGGATAACTTTTTACCAAATAAACTTGAAACAAGCAATAATTTAGCACCAGCTTATTTAGTTTATTGTGCAGCACAAATAAAAAATAAAGCTCATTCGTTATTCTCATCTTCTAAGGAAATAGAGTCATTAATTGAAATTAAAGGGGATATTCATCATATATTTCCTAAAAAATATTTACTAGAACATGGTATAAAAGATAAAAAAATATATAATCAAGTATGTAATTATGCATGGATAGATACAACTGACAATATTGGTATTTCTGATACTGCTCCTAAAATTTATTTTAATGAAATATTAAAAAATTGCACAAAAGATAATAAACTAGGATTAGTAAAGAGTGAGACTGAATTTATTGAAAATTTAGAATCAAATTGTGTTCCACGAGATATTGTGCATTATACACACACTTCGTATGATAAATTTTTAAAACAAAGAAGACAACTTATTGCACAATACATAAAAAGATACTATGAATCACTATAATATTTGTTATATATGATAAATCAACGCTTATTTAAACAATTAATATATTTAAATTAACTTAAAAAATATGCGAAAACTATAGACAATATTATTAAATTATGATATATTATTGACACATAAGTGATTATTTGTGCAGAAATGCATATACTAATAATGCCTTATGGCAAAAAAAGCTAGTGATTCCCACTATAAGAGGAACTTAAAAAAGAAGCGATTCCGGCTTTGACAGGAACTTAAAAAAGCGGTGATTCCCACTATAAGAGGAACTTAAAAAAGAAACTAGAGAGCACACTCTAGTTTTATTGTGATTTTTTATATATAATATTTATTGAAGGTGATGTTATGAAAGATTCTTTAATTTTAGTTAGATTAGATACAATATATTGTAATTATTTAAGAAAATTTGATGATAAAGTTCCATATAATTACAATGAAAAAGAGTTAAGACCATTTGTAGGTGTATTGTTTGAGGTTAATAATTGTAAGTATTTTGCACCTCTATCAAGCCCTAAACCAAAACATTTAAAATTAAAATCTAAATTAGATTTTTTGAAAATAGATAATGGTAAATTAGGTGCAATTAATTTTAATAATATGTTACCAGTTACTGAAAATAATATTATTAAATTAGATTTGAATAAAGAATGTCTAACTAAATCAGAGGAAAAATATACAAAATTATTAAAAGAACAAATTTATTGGTTAAATCGTAATGATGAGAAACTATATGGTAGATCTAAAAAACTATATGATAAATATATTGATGGAACATTAAATCCTGATATAGCTAAAAGGTGTTGTAATTTTAAACTTTTAGAAGAAAAATGTAATGAATTTAATAAAATTGAAATATAAAATTTTCAAAGGACAAAAACTTACAAAAAATTTTAATTTGTGTTACAATTAATTTGTGAGAAAAAAATTATAAGTCAATTTTATCAATGAGTAGCAAAATGCGTAAGTCCAATTGAATGAGACTTACGTATTTTTATGCTCAAAAATAAAGGAGGAATTTTTTATGGAAAAAATTGACTTAGAAAATGATAAAATTTCTAAACTTATTAAAAAATTTGCAATACCATGTGTTATTAGTATGATTGTTGCTGCGCTTTATAATATCGTTGATCAAATATTTATAGGTTGGAGTGAAGCTGGAGCATTTGGAAATGCTGCAACAAACATCGTATATCCATTTACTGTTATCGCTCTTGCTTTTGCATTATTAATTGGTGATGGTTCTGCAACATTATTTAATCTATCTTTAGGTTCCAAAGATAAAGAAAAAGCAAATAAATCTATTGGTAATGGATTAGTACTTTTAATAATCATATCGGTAATATTAACAGCTTTGGGATTTGTTTTTAATAATCAAATACTAAAGATATTTGGTGGTAATCCAAGTGAAATAAAATGCTACGAATACGCAAAAGATTATTTAAACATTATTTGTTGTGGCTTACCTTTTTATATTATAGGTCAAGGTTTAAATGCTTCTATAAGGAGTGATGGTAGTCCAAAATATGCTATGGTAGCAACCATAGTAGGAGCAATATGTAATATTATTTTAGACCCTATATTTATATTTGTTTTCAAAATGAATGTTAAGGGCGCTGCTATTGCAACTATAATTGGACAAGTTTTAACTTTTATAGTAAGCGTCTTGTACTTAAAAAAATCAAAATCTTTCAAAATAGATAAAGAATCAATTAAGTTAGATAAAGAAATATGCAAACACTCAATATCTTTAGGACTAGCTTCTTTAATAACTCAACTTGCAATTGTAATTATAATAGCGGTTGCTAATAATTTAATTGGGAAATATGGATATATGACAATGTCTAGTTCTAATATAGCATATGGAGTAGTAACGCCTCTTGCTGTTGTTGGAATATGTATGAAAGTATTTGGTATTGTTGTATCTGTCGTTATAGGGGTTTCTTTAGGTGGAATGCCAATTATTGGTTATAATATAGGTGCAAAAAATATAAAAAGAGTTAAAGAAATAATTAAATATGTTTTAGTAATAAATTTTATAATCGGTTTTATCGCATTCATCTTATTTGAAATTTTTCCAACACTAATAATTAATATTTTTGGAAATGGTAATTCTTTTGAGTATTTAGAATATTCTAAATATTGTTTGAGAATTTTTTTAGGAGGTATCATATTAACTTGTATAACTAAATCTTTATCAATTATATTACAATCAATGGGAGCTAGTTTTAAATCTACATTACTTGCTCTTTCAAGAGATGTTATATTTTTTGTCCCATCAATTATAATAATTGCAACATTAAGTCATAACGTTGTATCAATGTTATGGAGTGCTGTAATCGCAGATGTTTTAGCGTTTGTTCTAGGAATTTTATTATTAAAAAGTGAATTAAAAAACAAATAAAAATATACTTAAAAAATTTAACATGTTTTTACAATATGTTAAAAAAATTTAACATATTTGTTGTATAAGTTAAAAAGATGGATATGAAAATCATATCTGTTTTAATTTTTATATTATAATTTAAACCTAGTAAAGTTTGAAAAATATATATATTTATTATAAAATATATGTTAAGTATATATATTTTTAATATATAACAAAACTTAAGAGAGAGTGGTAAAATGGAGATAATTATAGGAAAAAATGCTGGATTTTGTGGAGGAGTATTAAATTCTGTTAATAAAGCTTCTAAATATTTAGAAACTAATAAAAACATTTATTGTTTAGGAGAACTCGTTCATAATAAAGAGGTAATTTATAGTTTATCTAAAAAGGGATTAAAAATTATTAATTCATTATATGAGATAGAAGACAAAAGTAACGTCATTATTAGAGCTCATGGAATTTCTAAAGAAACTTATGAACTTGCTAAAGAGAAAAATTTAAATATATATGATTTGACATGTCCTAAAGTATTAAAGATTCATGAAGAAGCTAAAAAATATGTAAAAAATAATTATTTCATTATTTTAGTTGCGCTTAAAAATCATCCAGAAACTATAGGTACTATTAGTTTTTGTGGACCTAGTAGTTTTATTGTTGAAGAAGAAAAAGATATTAAAAATGCTATTACAAAAATTAAAAATAGTGGTAATAAAAAAGTAGCAGTCATTGCTCAAACTACTTTTTCTCTTGATTTGTTTAAAAAAATAAGTACCATTTTAATTAAAGAATTAAAAGATTATGAACTTATTATAAACAATACTATTTGTAATGCTACGGAAATTAGACAAAAAGAAACCAAAGAATTAGCTAGTATGGTTGATGCAATGATTATTGTTGGCGCACGTAATAGTTCTAATACTCAAAAATTATATGAAATAAGCAAAAGTATTTGTTACAATACCTATAATATTGAAACTAGTAAAGATTTAAAAGATGATTTTTCAGATTATAAAAAAGTTGGTATCATGGCTGGTGCATCTACGTCAAAAGAGAGCATTGATGGTGTAGTAAATTTATTAACTGATAAATATTGATTTAAAAAATTTAATGAATATATAGATAAACAATTTTATTCTAAAAAAATTTATGAACAAACACTATACGCGTTTGTTTTTAATTTTAATAAAATCTTAAGAATTTTATAAGGCTATATTAAAAAAGTTATTTTACTATTTTGTTAAAATTTATTTGTATTGTTGGAGGTTTATAATGAAAAAGAAAGAAAAAAATTGTATTAAAAGGAGTGTAAAATATTTTTTTATTGTAATTTTATTATTATTTTTAATAAATGTTTTTTGCTTTAAAATAAATAAGTTCATACCAAATCCAAACATAGATAATGGGAAATCTAATTTATCAAATTATATAAATACAAATGTTGGAAATGTATATTTAGATGAAAATTTATCAACATTAGATAAATTAAAAGAATTAAGTAAGTATGAGAAAAAAATAAATTATATTGTTAATAATTATAATAAATATCCTAAATTATTATTAGAAATGTTATCAAGAGATTTAGATATGCTTGATTTTGTAATAGATTATCCTGAAAAATTTGGAAAAGTATATAGTGATAATGTTGGAAACATAAAAAAAGGAGAAATTCCATTATTACTACAGTGGGATGAAAGATGGGGATATGGTAAATATGGTAATAGTAGTATTGCAATTAGTGGATGTGGACCTACCGCACTATCAATGGTAATTGTAGGGTTAACAGGTGACAATACCATGACACCTTATAAAGTCGCACAATTTTCAGAAAAAAATGGATTTTTTTCAAATAATTCAGGAACTAGTTGGGATTTAATGACAATAGGTGCTAAAAAATTAGGTTTAAAAAGTAAAGAAATTCCTTTATCTAAAAATTCAATATTTAATGCATTAAAAAATGGACATCCTATTATTTGTAGTATGAGAGCAGGAGATTTTACAACGACAGGTCATTTTATAGTATTAGTAGGAATAAATAATGAAAAAATAAAAGTTAATGACCCAAATAGTAAAAAAAGAAGCAAAGAACTTTGGGAGTATGAAAGATTAGAAAAACAAATAAAAAATTTATGGGAATATTCAAACTGAAACTAAATATGTGTAATATAATGTTTTCATGATATAATATAATTATAGTTAAAGTAGGTGACATAATGAATATTTTAGTAGTAGATGATGAAAAGGAAATAGCTGATTTAATAGAAATATGTTTAAAAAATGCTAATTATAATGTTTATAAATATTATTCTAGTAAGGATGTTTTGAAAAATTTAGAAAAACTTAATATTGATTTGGCTATTTTAGATGTTATGATGCCAAATATGGATGGTTTTTCTTTATGTAGTAAAATAAGAGAATTATATAATTTCCCTATTATTTTTGTAACTGCAAAAGTAGAGAATATGGACAAAGTAAATGGTCTTACAATTGGAGCAGACGATTATATTACAAAACCTTTTCAACCACTTGAACTTATGGCTCGTGTTAAAGCACAACTTAGAAGATACAAGAATTATAATCAAAGTGATAATAAAGATTCTAATATTATAAATTTTAGAAATATATTGATAAATAATAACACTCATGAATTTTATTTTAATGATAAAAAAATAGAATTAACACCTATTGAATTCGAAATCCTTTGGTATTTATGTTTGAATAAAGGAAATGTTGTAAAAACAGAAGACTTATTTATGCATGTATGGAAAGATAAGTATTATGAAAGTGATAATAATACAATTATGGTTCATATTAGACATTTGAGAGAAAAAATGAATGATACTGGAAAGAAATTTAAATATATTATTACAATCTGGGGAGTGGGGTATAAAATTGAAAAGTAGAAAGGACAATTTAACAAAAAAATTTTTTACTAAATTTTTAATTAAAATGTGTATTTGGACTATTGCATTTCCTATTGTTTTCTTAATATTTGGTTATATTGTTGATAGATTAAATTTTCAATGGTTATATGATTACTCACCAAAAATATACCACAATGCAATAAATTTATTTGATTCTATTTTTACTGGTCACAATATTATTATTTTTGGATTAATAATATGGTTTGTTGGATTTATAGTAATGCTTTATAAACTAATAAAAACAATTTTTTATTATGTATCATTAATATTAAATGCTTCTGAAAATTTATTGAATAAGGATATTGAATATATAGAATTACCAAGTGGATTTGAGGATTTACAAAAAAAGATGAATCATTTAAAAAGAGAAAGTGAAAAAAATGAGAGGTTAGCACGTGAAAGTGAACAAAAGAAAAATGATTTAATTGTTTATCTAGCACACGATTTAAAAACACCGCTTACGTCTATGATTGGTTATTTATCATTACTTGATGAAATTAAGGATATGTCAAAGAAACAAAGAGAAAAATATATTAGTATTGCGTTAAACAAATCATACAGATTAGAGGATTTAATAAATGAGTTATTTGATATAGCAAGATTTAATTCGGAAACTATTGTGCTAGAAAAAGAAGAGGTTAATTTAACCTTAATGTTAGAACAAATTATAGATGATTTTTATCCTATATTAACTGAAAATAATAAAGAAATAAAATTAAATTATAATGATAAAATTTTAATTAATGGTGATTCTGATAAATTGGCTCGTGTGTTTAGTAATTTGATAAAAAATGCAATTAGTTATAGTAGTGATAATTTAATTACTATAGATGTTGAAACTTTTAATGATTTTGTAACTATAACTACAAGCAATAAAGGTAAAAAAATTTCTGAAGAAAAGTTAAATAAAATATTTGAAAAATTTTATCGCCTTGATTCCTCTAGGACATCTAAAACTGGAGGAAGTGGTATTGGACTTTCAATTGCTAAAGAAATAGTAGAACTACATGGTGGAAATATAAAGGCTACTAGTGATGATAATTTTACAAAATTTATTGTGAATTTACCAATTAAAAATAATAAATAAGGATAGATTAATGAAAAAATTATAAATAAAAATAATAATTTCCAATACTTGGCTTTTAAATTATTATAATAATATCTATAGTGTATGAGAAAAAATGATGAGATAACAAAAATCAATATAGTTGATTGGTTACTAAATAAGGAATAAAAAATTTTTGAATATATAAAAATAATATCAAGTTTAGTTCTTGGTATTATTTTTGTTTAAATATTCACTTTTTAAGATATATTCTATTTCTTCGGGAGATTCTTTACATCCGTTATCAAGCCATTTTTTTATAATCGCATTAAGTCCTGCTTTAAAAAATTCCATGTGATAATCTATATATTTATCATCATATATTTGTTTTGACAAATGATAATCATACTCTTTAATAATAAAATTTTGATCCATCTTTAATTTAAAATAAGTTTTATAAAATATTTGATTATCTTTTATATGCTTGAATAGTTTTAAAAAATTATTTGAATTATAATTTGTTTCCCTTTCTTCTTGATATAAGGATAAAACATTTTGCTCTAATTCTTGTCCTATTTTATCAGCTAAATCATATATATCAAGATAATTAACATAAAAAGTAGAACGATTTATTTTAGCAAGCCTACAAATATCAGTAACAGATATTTCACTTATTTCTTTTGTTTGTAGTAAAGATATAAATACTTTACTAATTTTCTTCCTTGTTTCCTTTCTCCTTTTATTATTCGGTGTATTCATATATTCACTCCTTTTAATTGGACAAATGTTTATAAATTGTTGATTGTATTTCTTTTCCAAAAAGATTATACTAAAATTGTAAAAAAAAGACAAGTGTCTAGTTATTGAAAGGGAGTGATAAATATGTCTAAAATCGTAGATGCGAATAAAAAAATTGAAAAAGCAGTTGTTGATGGTTACAAAAGAATTGAAGATACTGTTGTTGGAGGATATCAAAAGATAGAAGATAAGTTTGTTGATACTTTTTTAAAAAAAGATGATGAAACAATACAAGAAGCAAAATCAAGATTAAAAAAAGAACAAGAAGAAAGACAACAAGAACAAAAAAAATATTCAAAAACAACAGAACAAATACAAACTGAAATTAAAGAAAAATTAAATAAATAAAGCTATATGGAGGTAATATATGAAAAAAGAAACTTTACTAGAAATTATTTTAGGAACAATTGGTGGTTTAGTATTTGCAATAGGTATGTGTATGTGTTTAATACCAGAATGGAATTTATTTAAAGTAGGTGTTGTTGTTACAATTTTAGGATTTATCATTCTACTTTGTATTATTCCTGTATATCGCTCTAATCATCCTAAAAAGGAGAACGTCTCTATAAATTGGGGAATTGTATTTACTTGGATAATTGGAATAGTTGGAGCTTTAATAATGGGATTTGGTATGAGTAAAGTAATGGTAGGAGATTCATCTAAAACAGATTTATTAATTGGTATTTTAATAGGTATCGTTGGTTTACTTATTTGTGTACTTAACTACCCAATATATTCTTATTTAAAAAGTAATAAAGATTAATTATTTACTTGGAAGAATATTCTTCCTTTTTTATTTTAATGATATAATTATTGTAGAAAGAGGTGTATTATGAAAAAAATATTAAAAAAATTATTTTTCCCTAATAAAATAATCGGATTTATTATATTTAATTTGGCTTTCGGAATACTTATTTATGTTTTTTGTTGCCATTTAGAAAATACACCACTTGCCTATATAAGTTATCTTTTATCAACATATGCTTTAATCATTTTTTGCATTTGGTTTTATAAAATATGTAAATTTAGTAATAATACTATAAAAAAATCTAAACCTTATCATTTATATAAAAAACATGAACTTTTAATAACAAAAATCATTTTATCTTTTGCTACTTTGCTTCATTTTATTTATGGCATTTTTAAATTAGGTACAGGAATATATTATATGTCTTGGTGGTTTATCACTTTTGCTGTTTACTATCTAATTTTATGTTTAATGAAATTATCTATTGTTAAAGATATCAAACACGAAGTTGGTAAAAATTTAAAAAGCGAATATAAAAAATTTAAATTAACAGGTATAATACTTTTATTTTTAAATTTAATATTATCAGGTATGATTGTTTTAATTGTTAAACAAAATCAAGAGATAACTTATGCAGGATTTATTATTTATATAGTCGCTATATATGATTTTTATTTAATTATAAACGCAATTATAAATGTAATTAAATATAGAAAAAACAAAAGTCCACTTTTAGCTTCAAGTAAATGTCTTAACCTAACTGTAGCGATGATTTCCATGATTTCACTTGAGGTTGCAATGGTATCACAATTTGGGACAAATGAAAGTGAATTTAAAATTATAATGACAAGTATAATGGGTTTTGTTGTGTGTTTGATAAATACAATTATGTCTATATATATGATAGTTAAAGCAAATAAAAATTTAAAAAGTATATAAATTTTTATTATAGATTATTTTTATAATATTTAGGATGGAGGATAAAATTATGAGTATTTATAAAGATAAAAAAAGTTTAGTTATATATTTTTCAAGAGCTGATGAAAATTATGCAGTAGGTTATGTTGATAAAGGAAATACTGAATATATTGCTGAATATGTAAAAGATATTATTGGTGCGGACTTATTTAAAGTAGAACCGCTTATTCCTTATAGTAAAGAATACAACAAATGTATAGAAGAAGCAAAGCAAAGAGTAGGTAATGCTCCTATAAAAAATAAAATAAATGATATTTCAAAATATGAAATTATTTATATTATGACACCTGTATATTGGGGAAGCTATGCGCCTGAAATAGAAACAGCAATAAAAGATTTAGATTTTAAAGATAAGTTAATTAGAGTAGTAACAACTCATGAAGGTTCTGGATTAGCAAATGTTGTAGAAGATATTAAAAAAAATTGTGTAGGTGCACATGTTTTAGATAATAATATTGCAATAAAGGGAACTGATTGTATCAATGCAAGAAAAACAATAGAAAATTGGATTTAGTTAAAATTCTTATAAATAATTTGTTTACCCTTGATATGTTTCCTGTTAAAATCAACCTTTACATTATAAAATGTTGTTATGAAAGGAGCAAGAAATATGAATCAAGAAAAAATTGGAAAATTTATTGCAGCTTGTAGGAAAGAACAAAAAATTACACAGCAGGAATTAGCAGAAATATTAGGCGTATCAGATCGTACTATTGGAAATTGGGAAAATGGTAGAAACATGCCTGACTTGTCATTATTTAAACCCTTATGTGATGCATTAAACATTACATTAAACGATTTGATGAGTGGAGAAAAAGTTAAAGAAAAAGAATATCAAGAAAAATTTGAAGAAAACATTGTAAATACTATTGATTATTCGACTAAAAAAATAACTAAATATAACCAAGTTATTTCATTAATTTTAATTATATTTGGTTTATTTGTTTCTATATCAGCAATAATGATTTTTCCAAGCGAAAGCAGTTGGGGATCTATTTATTCTGTATTTGGTGTAATAATATTTATGATAGGTATTGCGAGAATCTTAAATACAATTAAATGGTATAAACGATTATTTCTTATAATAGTAATTTTCACTTTATCAATGGGAATATTATTATTTACTGATTATATAAATGTAAAATTAAATGATCAAGCACCTATGTTTAGAATTATGACAACAACTACTGGAAATGTTATTTATTATGATACACCATTTTACGATGTATATAGGTGTAATTTTGATGAAGATAATGAATATTGGGTTATTGAAAAAAATAGTAAAAAAAATATTGTTGATTTAATAAATTATTGTAAATAAAATTGATTAACTTTATTGAATGTAAAACTAAATTTAATTAATTGTCTATAAAAAAATTTTTAATATTAAAAGTAAATCTGTAAAATAGATTTATTTTTTAAAAAATTTTATTTTAGTAACTTAGTTGTAACTTTGGTTGTAATATAATTTAAATGTGAAAGGAGATTTAATATGGAAATATTAAAAGTAGAAAATTTAACAAAAATTTATGGAAAAGGTACAACTAAAGTTGTCGCACTTGATGATGTATCCTTTTCAGTAGAGAAAGGGGAATTTGTCGCTATAGTAGGAGCAAGTGGTAGCGGTAAATCAACTTTGTTACATTTAATTGGAGGAGTAGATCGACCAACATCAGGAAAAGTTTTTATCGATGGAAAAAATATATATGATTTTGATGATGATAAACTTGCTATATTTAGAAGAAGACAAATTGGTTTAATTTATCAATTTTATAATTTAATACCTATTTTAAATGTTGAAGAAAACATCACATTACCTTTATCACTAGATAATAGACAAATAGATAAAGACTCACTAAATAATATGTTAAAACTTTTGGGACTACAAAATAGAAAAAGTCATCTTCCAAACGAATTATCTGGAGGTCAACAACAAAGAACAAGTATAGGACGTGCTTTAATAACTAATCCAGCTTTGATACTTGCAGATGAGCCAACAGGAAATCTAGATTCAAAAGCGAGTGATGAAATAGTCGCACTACTCAAAAAATCAAATAAAGAATTAAATCAAACAATTATTATGATTACTCATAACATGGAAATAGCAAAATTTGCTGATAGGATAATAAAAATAGAAGATGGAAAAATTTCATCAGAGGTAAACTCATGAAATTACTTAATAAATTAACTATAAAAAATTTAAAACTAAATAAAAAAAGAACAATTGTAACAATTATTGGAATAATGTTGTCAGTCGCACTTATAACAGCTGTAACATCAATATATACAAGTGGTATAAATTCTTTAATTAGTTTTGAAACATATCAAAAAGGAGATTTCCATGTTGCTTATTATAATGTTCCTATAGAAGATTTAGATGTCTTTAAAAATAACAGAGAAATAGAAAATATTAATTTAGTTAAAAATATAGGTTATGCTAAAATCAATTCTAAAAATGATTCTAAACCTTATGCTTATGTAAAAGCATTTACAAAAAGTTCACTTGAAAATTTATCTGTAAAATTAGTAGAGGGAAGATTACCAGAAAATGATAGTGAAATAGTTATTCCAACACATTTAAAAACAAATGGAAGACTAACTTTTAACGTTGGTGATGTTATCACACTCGATATTGGAGATAGGATTAGTCTAGAAGATGAAATAAAACTATATCAAAATAATCCTTTTCAAACTACGGAAGAAAATACAAGCAATGAAGATATCATAAATACTACCTCTAAAACTTATAAAATTGTTGGTATTATTGAAAGACCAGCTACTAATATTGAAAGTTATTTCGCACCAGGATATACATTTATTACACTAAATAATGAAAAAAATGAACTTGAAAATGTAGATGTTTACGCTAAATATACAAAAGATGGTACAAAACATGCATATAAACTTACAGCAAATATTTTAGGTGTCGATGAACAATTATTTGAAAAAGTTTATACAGGTACAGCAACACATAGTGAAATGGAAAAATATTCTAATAGCGGATTTGAAAAAGAAAAATATGATATTGATATAAATACATATTTGATTGATCTAGAAACTAATCCTTTAGAAGCAAGTGGTATAGATGGACTAGTTGTAGTAGTATGTATAGTAATAGGAATAATTATATTTACATCAGTATTTTGTATAAAAAATAGTTTCGATATTTCTATTACCGAAAAAGTAAAACAATATGGAATGTTAAGAAGCATTGGTGCGACAAAAAAACAAATAAAAAGAAATGTTTTTTATGAAGCAACTATTTTAGGAATTATAGGTATTCCTTTAGGAATAATACTTGGATTTATAGCTTCATATATATTAATTAATGTAAGCAATTATTTTCTTGGTAATAGTCTTGCAATAGGTATGAATTTGAAATTTTCATTTTCAGTGATTTCCATTATCATATCAATAATACTTGGTATAATAACAATTTATTTTTCAGCTTTTAAGAGTGCAAGAAAAGCAGCAAAAGTTTCACCAATTGATTCAATCAGAAATAGCGCTAATATAAAAATAAATTCTAAAAAAATTAAATCACCAAAACTTATAAAAAAAATATTTGGTATGGGTGGAGAAATATCATTTAAAAATCTAAAAAGAAATAAGAAAAAATATAGAACAACCGTAATTTCTATTATAGTATCAGTATTTGTATTTATTGCTTTATCTAGTTTTATGAATATGGCATTTGATTCAGTAAAAGAAGAATTAAAAATATCAGAATATAACATTTCTCTATATTCTATAGCAATAAAAGATAAAGATATTTTAAATAAATATATAGAAACTACTAAGTTAGATAATATAGAAGATTATACAATATTAAGACAAATTAGTTTTGAATTTGAAAATAGAAAATTAAATCCAGAATACATAAAATTTTTAAATTTAAAAGATGAAGATGAAGATAATAAACAATATATTAATATTTATTCACTTGGAAGCGAGCAATATAAAAAATATATAGATAAATTAGGTTTAAATTACGAAGATATAAAAGATAAAGGAATTTTAATGGATTATAGACAAGTTGGATATAAGAAAAGTGGAAAAGATAAAATGTCATATAAAACCATGAGATTAACCGCACAACAAAAGGGTGATATATTATCAGGTGTATTAGAGGGTACGAAAGATTTTGAAATTGAAATTGGATTTATAAGTAAAGAAAAACCTTTTGGACTTAAAAATAATTCTGAAATATTCTTAATAATAAGTGAAGAATTAATGGAAAAAATTTCAACAGAAGTAGATTCAAATATTTTAAGTATATTTTATAAATCTAGCAATGCAAATAAATTACAAGATGATATTGATGAATTATTAAAAAATGAAAATTATAATTTAGATAATATAGAAGAAAATGCAAAAATGATGAATAGTTTATTTACATTAATTGGAATATTCCTTTATGGATTTATAATAGTTATTTCTTTAATAGGTATTACAAATATTTTTAATACTATAACAACTAATATGGAATTAAGAAAGCAAGAATTTGCTATGTTAAAATCAGTAGGTATGACAACAAAAGAATTTAATAGAATGATTAGATTAGAAACACTTTTTATGGGTATTAAATCATTAATTTTTGGAATACCAATAGGAATATTATTATCATATTTAATTTATCATTTCTTAGCAGAAGATTCAGGACTACCATATGAATTACCACTACTTGCAATTCTTTTATCAGTATTAGTAGTATTCATACTTATATCATTGATAATGAAATACTCAATGAATAAAATAAATAAACAAAATACAATAGAAACAATTAGAAATGAAAATATTTAATAATAGAGCGAAAGCTCTTTTATTGTGATATAATATAGAAGGGAGTTTGATAATATGAATATTTTATTAGTAGAAGATAATATGTCAATTATTAAAGGGCTTGTCTATTCTTTTGAAAAAAATAATATAAAATTATCATATAAAACAAGTATAAAAGAAGCAAAAGAATATATTACTAGTAATAATATTGATTTAATTATTTTAGATATAACTTTACCTGATGGAGATGGTTTTAGTTTATATAACGATGTCATTAAAAATTTAAAAATACCAACTATTTTCTTAACAGCAAAAGATGAAGAAGATGATATTGTAAAAGGTTTGGAAATTGGAGCAGAAGATTATATAACAAAACCATTTAGTACGAAGGAATTACTAGTAAGAGTTAATAAAATATTATTACGCTCTAAAAAGAAAAGCATAATTAAAGTTAAAGATATAACATTTGATTTAGATAAAGTAATATTATATAAAAATGATAGAATAATAGAACTGACACCATTAGAATTAAAATTAGTAAATTTACTTTTTAACAATACATCAAAAACAGTAAATAGGATTACCATACTTGATAAAATTTGGGAATGGACTGGTAATTATGTAGATGATCATACTATTACAGTTTACTTTAAGCGTATAAGGGAAAAAATAAAAACTGATATCATAAAAACAGTAAAAGGAATAGGGTATAGAATAGATGAAAAATAAAGTTGAATTAAAAAAATTTACTTTTAGGATTTTATCAATTTTAATATTTACATTAATTTTATTTTTAATAGTAAATATATATGAATATAGAAAATATACAGAAAATTTTAATAAAAAAATAAACAGTATTGTTGACACTTTACAAAATAAATATCCTAACTTAACAGAAAAAGAAATTATTGACATTTTAAATAGTGATAGTGATAAAGAATCTAATATATTAAAAAAATATGGTATGAATTTAACTAATAAATCAATAATTGTAAATAATGATAAACTGCATTATAAATATTTAATTTTAAATATATGTATATTACTTTTAGGATTCTTAATTTTAATTTCGTTATTTATGTTATATATCAAAAAAAGGAATAAAAATATTGCTGATATTACAAAATATATTGAAGAATTAAATAAAAGAAATTATAGTTTAAAAATAGATTCTAATACAGAAGATGAACTTTCTATATTAAAAAATGAAATATATAAAACAACAGTAATGTTAAAAGAAACAAGAGATATATCTATTCAAGATAAAAATAATTTAAAAAAATCATTGGAAGATATATCACATCAATTAAAAACTCCAATAACTAGTATTTTAGTTATGTTAGATAATTTAATTGATGACCCAAATATGAATAAAAAAACAAGAGAAGATTTTGTTAGAGATATAAAAAGAAATGTAACAAATATTAACTTTTTAATTCAGTCTATTTTAAAATTATCAAAATTTGACTCTAATACAATTAATTTTATTAAAGAAAAAAAATTAATAAAAGATATTTTAGATAAAGCTAATAAAAATATATCTACTTTATGTGATTTAAAAAATATTAAAATTAATATTAATGGGGATAATAAAGCAACTATAACTTGTGATTTTATGTGGCAAGTAGAAGCAATAACAAATATTATTAAAAATTGTTTAGAACACTCATCATTAAATAGTAAAATTGATATTTCCTATAAACAAAATAATGCATATTCAATAATTATAATTCAAGATTATGGAGATGGAATAGAAAAGCAAGATTTGTCTCATATATTTGAAAGATTTTATAAAGGTAAAAATTCTTCTAAAGATAGTATAGGTATTGGTCTAGCTTTAGCAAAAACCATTATAGAAAATGATAATGGTGTGATAAATGTTGAATCAGATAAAACAGGTACAAAGTTTATAATTAAATATTTTAATTAAAAAAAAGGAGGTTTAATATTATGGAATTAGTAAAAGTTGGAGAAAAAACATATTATTTAAAGAATGCTACAAACATAGGAATTTATAAAATAGATGATAAAAATGTTTATTTAATAGATAGTGGTAATGATAAAGATGCAGGTAAAAAAATATTAAAAATAATGGAAGAACAAAATTGGACAGTTAAGGGAATTATAAATACTCATTCAAATGCTGATCACATAGGAGGAAATAAAGTTATTCAAGATAGAACAAATTGTGAAATATTTGCTCATAATATCGAAAAAAGTTTTACTGAATTTCCTATATTAGAACCATCGTTTTTATATGGAGGATATCCTTTTAAAGATATTAGAAATAAATTTTTATTAGCTAAAGAATCTAACGTAAAAGAAATAGAGAATAATCTTCCTGAAGGATTAGAATATATAATTTTAAAAGGTCATTTTTTTGATATGATAGGAATAAAAACAAGTGATAATGTATATTTTCTAGCGGATTCATTATTTAGTGAAGAAACAATTACTAAATATCATTTATTCTATATATACGATGTAAAAGAATATCTTAATACATTAAATTATTTAGAATCTCTAGACGGTAGTTATTTTATCCCATCACACATAGAAGCAACTAATAATATTTTAAACATAGTAAAACTTAATAGAAATAAAATAATGGAGATTGCAAATAAAATATATAATCTTTGTGAAAAAGAAATGACTTTTGAAGAAATATTAAAATATATTTTTGATGAGTATAATTTAACTATGAATATAAATCAATATGTTCTAGTTGGTAGTACAATAAAATCATATTTATCATATTTATGTGATGAAGAAAAATTAAATTATAAATTTAAAGACAATAAAATGTTTTGGGAACAAATAAATTAAAATATAATATTTATGTGTTTGATAAATTTTAATATGAAAAGGAGAATAACAATGGAAAAAATAAATTTAAAAGTTAATGGTATGGTATGTACTGGATGTGAAAATAGAGTAAAAAATGCTTTGATGAATATAGAAGGAGTTAAAAAAGTAAGTGCTGATCATAAAAAGAATTTAGTAACTATAACTTTAAAAGAACAAATAGAACAAAATTTAATAGAAAAAGGAATTGAAAACCTTGGATATGAAATCGTAAAGGAAAATTAACAATGAAAAAAATAATTTTGAAAGTTGATGGAATGACTTGTTCAGCTTGTTCTAATCATGTTGAAAAATTTTTAAATAAAAAAAGTGGAATAATAGATGCATGTGTTAATCTTGTTTTAGGACAGGTACTAATTCATTATGAAGATGATATATCAGTTGAAACTCTTAGTAAATATATTAATGAATCTGGATATAAATGTGCTGGAATCTACGATGAAAAAGAAGAAAATAAAAAAGATAATGGTAAAATTTATTTAATTATTTTTGGACTTTTAGTCATTTTAATTATGTATATAACTATGTCACATATGTTTAATTTACCTTTAATAACACAATTAAATAAGATGAATTATCCAGTTAATTACGCTGTTTGTTTATTTATACTTACCATACCATATTTGATATATGGAAAAGATATTATATTTAATGGTATAAAAAATTTAATTAACAAATCTGCAAATATGGATACTTTGGTATCTTTAGGAGTTTTAGTGAGTTTTGTTTATAGTTTTACAAATATGATTTTAATTATATTAGGAAACAAAATGTATGTTGAAAATTTATACTTTGAAACTGTATGCATGATTATTTTTTTCGTTAAACTTGGTAGATATATTGATAAAAATAGTAAAGAAAAAACAAAAGAAGCTATAAAGGGATTAGTACAAGTAACTCCTAAAAGTGCGTTATTAAAAATAAAAGATGGAGAAAAAGAAATAACTATAGATGAGGTTAAAGTAGGCGATATTTTAATTGTTAAACCTGGTATGAAAGTTGCAGTAGATGGTAATATATTATCAGGTCAAGCTCATTTTGATGAATCATTTATAACGGGAGAATCAAAACCAGTAAAGAAAAAAGTAAATGATAAAGTAGTTGCAGGTTCAATTAATTATGATGGATTAGTAGAGTATAAAGCAGAAAAAATTGGACCTAAATCGACAATATCAGAAATGGTACATTTAGTTCTTGAAGCAAGTAATTCTAAAATGAAAATTTCAAGAATTGCTGATAAAGTAAGTTATTATTTTGTACCAATAATTTTAATAATTGCTATTTTAACATTTATTATTTATCTTATTTTAGGTACACCATTAAATGATTCAATTATTCATACCGTAACTGTACTTGTTGTTGCTTGTCCATGCGCTTTAGGTCTTGCAACGCCACTTGCAATCGTTGTTTCAATAGGTACATCAGCTAAATGTGGCCTACTTATAAAATCGAGTGAAACTTTAGAAATTGCTTCTAATATTGATACAATAGTATTTGATAAAACAGGTACACTTACATATGGTAAATTAAAGGTTAATAAAATTTATAATTATTCAAATTATGATGATGAAAAACTATTAAATATAATTGCTAATATTGAAAAAAATTCTACTCATCCAATATCTAAAGCATTTGATAATTATGTTATAAATAAATTAGAAGTAGTAGATTATAAAGAACTATTAGGAATAGGAATTTCTGCTAAAATAGGTGATAAAAATTATTGTTTAGGTAATAGTAAAATATTAAAAAATATAAAAAATAATTATAAAAAAGATGAAGAAAATTTAGCTAATTTAGGTAGTAGTATTATTTATGTACTAGAAGAAAATAAAATAATAGGATTAATAGGTGTAAAAGATATAATAAGAAAAGAATGTAGAAAAACAATAAAAAAATTAAAAGAACTAGGAATTGATATTATAATGCTTACTGGTGATAATGAATTAACCGCTAAAATTATTGCAAAAGAATTAGGTATAGATAATGTTATTTCAAATGTAATGCCAAGTGATAAAACAAAATATATTAAAAATTTAAAGTTGAATGGAAAAGTAGTAGCAATGGTAGGAGATGGAATTAATGATGCTCCATCTCTAGCAACTTCCGATATAGGGATTAGTTTTAAAGAAAGTACAGATATTGCAACTAATTCTTCAAATGTAATTATTACAAATAATAATATTGAAAAGATTTTGACATTTTTAACTATTAGTAAAAATACACTTATAAATATAAAACAAAATTTATTTTGGGCGTTTTTCTATAATATTTTAATGATACCAATTGCTATTGGAATATTTAAAAAAATTGGGTTAGAAATAAATCCAATGATAGCAAGTTTATCTATGATGTTATCTAGTTTATGCGTTATTTTTAATGCACTAAGATTAAGAAAAATTAAATAAAAGACATTATCAAGTTAGAATAATGTCTTTTTTACCATCTATCACAAGTTAAATTAAATTCTTCACATAGTTCTTCTGTTAATAATTCAGGCCCATTACCATAATCTCCACAACTTAAATTAGACATATTATAAGAACCATTTAGTATATTATTAATTTGATTTCTAAAATTATCGATATTTGAATTAAAATTATTACCAAAAGTTCCGTATTTTTCAGGATTATATATGTATATATCAGAATAAGAATATGTAAATCCATGATTAGAAAAACTATATTCCCAATTATTAATACCTTTTGGAATATTTAATCCATCAAATTGTTGTTTTACTTGTTCCTCTTTGTTTAAGTCAAATGATAATTCACTAAATAAATCAGGATAATCTGCGAAATTTCCACCTACCGAGTTAGAACACTTTCCAGTACTACTGCAATGTATATAGTCTTTAAATATTTCTTGAAAATTTGTAGCGAAATAATAAGTTGTACTACCACATTTTTGTGGATCATATGGAGAACCATTATCTCCATGAGTTACTAAAATATTATCATTTAAATTGATTTTATCTATAGTTGATGTGATTTCTAAATCATTGCTTTCATCACCCGGTGTATTTTCAGAACTTGTTTCATCATCATTAGTTTTATTATTTTCATCTATATTTTCATCTGTTTTTTCTATACTAGCTTCTACATTTGAATTAGAATTGCTACTTGGTTTAGTTTGATTATTAGTATTTGAACTATTATCTTTTTCTTTTTCCCATTTTGCTTTTAATGTAATATCCTCATTTATTTCTAAATCAAAATCATAAGTTTTACCATCTAGTTTCCATTCTACAAATTTATATCCATCTTTAGTTGGATTATCAGGTTTAGATGCTTTATTTCCTTTATCTATAATTTGATTTTCTACCTTATTTCCACCATCACTATCAAAAGTTACTAAATATATTTTATTTTCTATATTTTCATCTTTTAAAATATTGTCTTCATTAATATGTTCCTCGAAATTAACATATACAGAATAACTTATCTCATATTTAGAATTCTTTTTTAAGTAATCTAAAATATTTTCATTAGTTATACTATCACTATCAGTAGTTATTTCTAATTTTTCAAAGCCTACATCATTATCTCTAGCAGTTTCACATAGCATAAGTAAAACTTGATATAAATCTTTATTTGTAAATTCTAAATCTTTATAAAAAGTTTTAGCGTCGTCATTTATTAATTCGTATCCAATAACTTTATTAGTTTGCTCACCACATACCTCTGTTTTATTATTATCATTACATAAATAATATTCTTCTTTAAAAGTTAGTTTTACTAAAGGATTAATTTTTACAAACATATTATGTATTTCTTCTTTATGAATAGGTTTATTATCCTTTTTATTTGTTTTCAACGCAAAACATATAACTACAAGTATTAAGATAACTACAATACATATGGTAATAATATTCCATTTTCTTTTTTTAAACATCTCTTTCATATTAAACAACCTCTTATTATCACCATTATAACACATACTTTGTAACTTTTCTACACTAATTTACATTTTAAATGATACATAGTATAATTAAGACATAAGATTAATAAATCTTTGTTATAAAATAAGAAAGGGTGTTAATATGGAAAAAAATTTAAATATAACAAATGAATGGGATAAAGTATTTCCTAAAAGCGAAAAAGTTAATCATAAGAAAGTGACATTTCATAATCGTTATGGAATTACGTTAGTAGGTGATTTATATACTCCTAAAAATACACATGAAAAATTAAGTGCGGTAGCAATATGTGGACCTTTTGGAGCTGTTAAAGAACAATCAAGTGGATTATATGCTCAAATACTTGCAGAACGTGGATTCTTGACACTTGCATTTGATCCTTCTTTTACGGGAGAATCCGGTGGTGAGCCAAGATATATGGCTAGTCCAGATATTAATACTGAAGATTTTCAGGCAGCCGTTGATTTTTTATCACTTCAAGATAATGTAGATCCTGAAAAAATTGGAATTATTGGAATTTGTGGTTGGGGTGGTTTAGCTTTAAACGCATCTTCTCTAGATACAAGAATAAAAGCAACAATTACATCTACTATGTATGATATGTCAAGAGTAAACGCAAATGGTTATTTTGATGAAAATGATAATGAAAATGCAAGATATGAAATGAAAAAAACTTTAAATAATCAAAGATTAGAGGATTATAAAAATAATAATTATAAAAGAGCTGGTGGAGTAGTAGACCCATTACCAGAAGATGCTCCTTTCTTTGTTAAAGATTATTATGATTACTATAAAACTAAAAGAGGATATCATAAGCGCTCACTAAATTCAAATGATGGATGGAATGTTACTGGATGTATGTCATTTATAAATCAACCTATTCTTAAATATACAAACGAAATAAGAAGCGCTGTTTTAATGATACATGGTGAAAAAGCACATTCTTGTTATTTTAGTCGAGATGCTTATAAAAATATGATAAATAATAGTAAATATACTGATAATAAAGAACTTTTAATTATACCTAATGCAGTTCATACAGACCTTTATGATAATTTAAATATTATACCTTTTGATAAAATAGAGCAATTTTTAAAAGAAAATTTAAAATAAAAAATGTGTGTGGACACATTTTTTTATAAGAATTTTTTTAATTTTTCTACAGCTTTTTCTTGCACAGTTACATATTTTTTAACTAATTCGTGAATATTACTTTCTGTATTTTTATGATTTAATAGTTTTCTACCTTCTATGATTCCCATATTAGTTCCTTCGAGTAGTAATTCAGCAATTTTAGATGTACTATCATCTAAAAGTGTTTTCATTTCTATCCCATACCAAGTCATTGCTTTGTTAACTGCATTTGTTTCATGTGGTTTTTTATCATCTGCATATTCAGGATATAAATTACTTATTTCTTCTTTTATTTCTTTATATTCACGATATTGATTGTTTAATTCTTTTTTTAACGATTCATCTTTAACTTTATCTAATATATAATGAATCGCATCCATTCCCATACAAGCACCTTTACTTAATTCATCTAAAACATTAATTTCATTTTTTTCATTATCCATAAAAATTCTCCTTTATATTTATTTTGATTCATTTTAATAGTTTTATGCAGAATATTTTTATTATTTTTTAATATATAAATAATAGGAGGTATTTATGTCAAAAGTAAAAATATTTCTTAAATCAATATTAACTCCAGTTATTATAGGAGCTTTAGTTGGATTATTTATTTCTAAATCTATGGATTATAAATATTTAGAAAAACCTTTTTTAGCGCCACCAGGATTTTTATTTCCAATTGTATGGACAATTTTATATATTTTAATGGGAATATCTTATGGTATTTTAAAATATAAAAATTTAAATGATACTAAAATAAAAAAAATTTATTATTCACAATTATTTGTTAACGCACTATGGTCAATATTTTTCTTTTCTTTAAAATGGAGATTATTTTCTTTTTTATGGATAATACTTTTAGATTTTCTAGTTATTATAATGATATCTTCTTTTTATAAAAAAAATAAATTAGCAGGTTTACTACAAATATTTTATTTGATTTGGATATTATTTGCTTCTTATTTAAATATTTCAATATATTTATTAAATAGATAACATTGTGTTAAACATAATGTTTTTTTAACCTAGAGCTATATCTAAAATCATCATAACAGAAAATCCAATTAATGTGAAAAGAGCCATTAAATCTTTCTTTTTATTTGTTTGACTTTCTGGAATTAATTCTTCAACAACGACATATATCATCGCCCCTGCAGCAAACGATAATAAAAATGGTAAAAGAATTCTTACTTTTATAACTAATATTGCTCCTATAACTCCTGCAATAGGTTCTACAATACCACTTAATTGTCCTATAAAAAATGCTTTATTACGACTAATTCCTTCACGCCTTAATGGCATACTAACAGCAGTACCTTCGGGAAAATTTTGAAGCCCAATTCCGAGCGCTAAAGTCCATGCAGCAGCAAGTGTCGCACCATCTAATCCGTAAACTATAGATCCAAAAGCAACTCCAACAGCCATTCCTTCAGGAATATTATGTAGTGTTATAGAACTTATAAGCATAACAATTCGTTTTTTACTAAAATCTTTATTATAATTTGGATGTTTTTTTTCATATATGTCATATATTTTATCACCTATAAAAAGTAAAACACCGCCACTAAAAAATCCTAAAAAAGTAATAAGCCAAGGAATTAAATTTAAACTATTAGCCATGTCTATAGCAGGTGCGATTAGTGAAAAAAATGAAGCAGCTATCATAACCCCAGCAGCAAACCCTAACATTCCGTCCATTATATTTTTATTTATAGTTTTAAAGAAATATACAAGTGCAGCACCTATAGCAGTAATACTCCATGTAAAAATAGTTGCTATTAATGCTTGAATAATAGGATTTAAAGATAAAATTTTATCTATCATAAAATCACCATTATATATTATTCTAATTCAAAATAAAGTTCTAGGCTTTTGATACAAAAAATAAAATATAATAGTATTTTAATTAAATACATGATATACTAATATTGGTGGTTATATGGAATTGATAATAGGTTCACATGTATCTTATACTAAAGAAGAACAATTAGTTGGAAGTGTTTTAGAATCACTTGGATATGGCTCTAATACATTCATGTTTTATACAGGCGCACCTCAAAACACACTGCGTTTTCCAATAAATGAAAATAAAACTAAAGAAGCTTTAGATATTATGAAAAAAAATAATATAGATATAAAAAATGTAGTAGTGCATGCTCCTTATATAATTAATCTTGCAAATATAAATAATTTTGATTTTAATGTAAAATTTTTAAAAGAAGAAATATCTAGAGTAGAAAATTTAGGAGTACAAAAAATAGTTCTTCATCCAGGTAGTCATGTTGGAATTGGAATTGATAATGGACTTAAAAATATAATAGATGCTTTAAATATGGCACTAAAAGAAAATTCTAAAGTTATTATATGTTTAGAAACTATGGCTGGTAAAGGTACTGAATTAGGAAAGAATTTCGATGAATTAAAAGTTATAATAGATGGTGTTAAATATAAAGATAAAATTGGCGTATGTATGGATACATGTCATTTAAACGATGCAGGTTATGATTTAAAAAAATTTGATAAAATATTAGATGAATTCGATAGAAAAATAGGACTTAAATATTTAAAAGTTATACATATAAATGATTCAAAAAATATTATAAACTCACATAAAGATAGACATGAAAACATAGGATATGGATATATAGGATTTGATACTTTAATAAAAATAATATATCATGAAAAATTAAAAGAAATTCCTAAAATATTAGAAACTCCTTACGTAGAAAAATGTGCTCCATATAAAGAAGAAATAGAAATGATAAAAAATAAAAAATTTAATGAACATTTAATAGAAGATATTTTAAAATAAATAACCTTTATATCTTTCTTTATAAAAATTAAATAATTCAATTATTTTTTTTGAAGATTCTTTATTAATATTATTTTCAATTAATTTTAAATATTTTGAATCATTAATTAATATATCTTCAAAATTTTCTTTAATTAATTTAAGTAAAAATTCTAATTCGTCATTATTTAAATAGATATTATTCTTTTTTGCAAATTCATCTATTTTTTTAGTATCTAGTAAATCAATATAATTTCTAATTAAACCTTTCATTTTATCCCACCATCTTTCTTTATAATATATGATTAAATAAAATAATAATGAATAAAATAATAGTAGGTGATTAATGTGTTAATAATAAATAAAATCTTTTTTCGATTAAGTAATAAGTATGAAAAAAAGCAATAAAAAATCTACTAGATTTTCAAAAAAAATAAATAAATATAAATATCATAGAAAAAAAATAAATATAGAAGAATTAATTGAAAAAAGATATACAATACTTGTAGTTATAATTGTCATATTCATGTCAATATTATTAATAAGATTATTTTATATACAAATAATAAGAAATACATATTATAAAAGCGCACTTAAAACACTTACAGTAAATATAATAGAAGGTGATTCTACTCCTCGTGGTAGGATATATGATAGAAATGGAAATATAATAGTAGATAATGTTTCAGTTAAGACAATATACTATAAAAAACCAAGTAAAATAACAACAAAAAAGGAAATAGAACTAGCTTATAAAGTTGGAGAATATATAGATGTTGATTATTCTAAATTAACAGAAAGTATGCTTAAAAAATTTTGGATATTAAATAATAGTAAAGAAGCAGAAAAAAGAATAACTGATGAAGAGTGGAAAAAATTAGATTTAAGAAAATTAACTATAGATGATATAGAAGATCTAAAATTTGAAAGAGTAACAGATGAAGATTTATCTAGTTATGATGAAATAGATAAAGAAGCATGTTACATATATAATTTAATGAATAAAGGATATTATTACACAGAAAAAAATATAAAAAATAAGGATGTAACAGATGAGGAATTTGCTCGTATTGCAGAAAATATAGATGAGTTATCTGGATTTAATGTTAAATTAGATTGGGAAAGAGATTATAAATATGGTAATGTATTTAAAACAATACTTGGAAATGTTTCATCTAGTGAAAGTGGTATTCCTTATAATTTAAAAGATTACTATTTAGATAAAGGATATTCACTTACAGATAGAGTAGGTACAAGTTATATAGAGTATCAATATGAAGAATATTTAAAAGGAGAAAAAGCTAAATATCAAGTAAATAGTGATGGAACATATACAGAAATTTCAAAAGGTTCTAGAGGTAATGATATAGTACTTACAATAGATATAGAATTACAAAAAGCAGTTGAAGAAATACTTGAAGAAGAACTTAGAATAGCAAAAAATGAACCTAATACAGAATATTTTGATAAATCGTATGTAATAATAAGTGATCCTAATACTGGTGAGATACTTGCTATGGCAGGTAAACAAATAATTGAAGATGGAAATGAGTATAAAATATTAGATTATACTCCTGGAGTTATAACATCATCAGTAACTCCTGGCTCTATTGTAAAAGGTGCATCACATATAGTTGGATATAATACAGGCGCACTTAAAATAGGTGAAATTAGAAATGATGCTTGTATAAAAATTGCAGCAACCCCAATTAAATGTTCACTTATAGAATATGGCAATATTAACGATATAGAGGCACTTAAGTATTCATCAAATACATATCAATTTCAAACAGCTATTAAAGTTGGAGAAGCTACTTATAAATATAACGCACCACTAAAAATAAATGAAAAAGCATTTGATATATATAGGGATACATTTAAACAATTTGGACTAGGTACATATACTAATATTGATTTACCTAACGAATCATTAGGTTATAAAGGTAGTAGTAGATTATCTGGATTATTGCTTGATTTTTCAATAGGTCAATATGATACATATACGCCAATACAAATTAATCAGTATATGTCAACGATTGCTAACGATGGAGATAGAATGCAACCATATTTACTTAAAGCAGTATTTGACTCTAAAAAAGAAAACTTAAAAGAATTAATATATGAAACACAACCTAAAGTATTAAATAAAGTAGATACTAGTGATGAATATTTACAAAGAGTAAAATTAGGACTTAAAGAGGTAATGTCACCTGGTGGAACTGGATATGGATATGTAGGTTATGAATATACCGCAGGTGGAAAAACAGGTACAGCTCAAAGCTTTTTAGATACAAACTTAGATGGAAAAATAGATACAGCAACAACTACTACAACTTTTTCAGCATTTGTTCCTTTTGATAATCCCGAAGTAGTTTTTACTGTAATTTCACCAGATGTTGCTCCAGAAGATGTAACTTATAATGGTATGAGTAAAGTAAATACAAGAATATCTCAAAAAGTTAGCAAAAAATACTTTGAAATTTATAGATAATTTGCTATAATATACTAGAAACATTAAAAAAGGAGGAGAAATTATGGCAAAAAAAGGAGAAGCAAGACAAAGAGTAACTCTAAAATGTACTGAATGTGGTGAAGAAAATTTTCGTACAGAAAAAAACAAAAAAAATACTACAGAACGTTTAGAATTAAATAAATATTGTCCAAAATGTAATAAGAATACTCTTCATAAAGAATCAAAATAAATAATCAAAATAAAAATAAAAATAGAGGAGGAAATATATGTTTAACGTAAATGATATTAAAAACGGAATGACTATCCTTTTTGAAGATAACATATATACAGTACTTGAATTTTCACATGTTAAACCAGGTAAAGGTGCGGCATTTGTTCAAGTAAAACTTAAAAATTTACGTTCAGGTTCAATTGTTGAAAAAAGATTTAACTCAGGAGTAAAACTTGAAAAAGCTATGGTAGAAAAAGTTGGAATGCAATTTTTATATTCTACAGGCGATTCATATAATTTTATGAATATGGAAACTTATGAACAAATAGAACTTACAAAAGATCAATTAGGAGATAATGTAAATTATTTAAAAGAAGGATTAGATGTATTAATTTCGTTTTATGAAGGAGAACTTTTAGGAGTTATATTACCAGCTCAAGTAGATTTAAAAGTTGTTAAAACAGAACCTGCTGTAAAAGGTAATACAACTAACAATGCAACTAAAGATGCAACACTTGAGACAGGTTTAGTTGTAAGAGTTCCATTATTTATTGAACAAGATGAAATAATATCAGTATATACTGCTGATGGTAAATATGCGTCTAGAGCTTAAAGATTAGAAATAATCTTTTTTTGTATAAGATGAAAAAAAATAAAATCATAAACTCAAAAAATTAATTATTGTTCACTTTAAGTTTACCACTATAATTGAAGAATCAAAAAAATTGTAAATGTCAATATATTTTTGGACAAAAATGGCAATTTCAAAGTTGGACACTTTTAGGATAGAATTCTATCCTTT
>CANQIV010000011.1 GCA_947624135.1 uncultured Bacilli bacterium
CAGCTAAAAGTTCTATTAGGGTGAATGCCTTTACTTTTCTACTGTAAAGTACCCCCCCCCCTACTCATATTTCTTTGCTTTTTATCTTTCATATTTCCATTCCTTTCACTCTAATAGAAGTTTTATTTTTACTCTTCTATCTATACTAATGATAACACTTAATATAGTTTTTTACAAGTATATAAATAAAAAAGTTATTGAATTATCAATAACAATTTTTTACTATAATTTTGCAATATATTACCTTAACTACCTATTTACAAATATTATATCGTATATTGTATTTTTTCCTACTTTACTTATATTTTTATCTTTAATATCATATATATAATATTCATCATCTGAATCTTCATCACTTTCTGATGTATATACAGAAAAAGCAATTTTTTCCTGTTCTTCAGTGTACATTAATTTTATCTTACTATTGTTTACACTATACACAATTTCCCCATCATATAAAAGTTTATTATTATCTTCTGATAATGTTACTTTTTTATCATCTATTATTAAATATTTTTCACTACCTACTATTGATGTTTCTTGTTTATTTTTTAATTCATCATATTTTTCTTTATCAATCCAATTAAATTCATATCCATCTAAAGTACAAGTAAAATATTTTTGTACACTTTTTTTATTCTCATATCTATATGTTGTACCATACATTTTATTATCTAATATAAAGAAATCATACGCACCTATTGTATCTAATATTATTGTATCTTTTCCTGTTTCTAAATCATACTTTTTTATACCATTTTTTTGTAATGATACAACTAAATATTTATCTGTAATATCAAATGTATAGTTTAAATCTATATCTTTTACTATTGTTTTTGAAATTAAATTTGAATTATTTAAATCTATATATTTTACTGTAGCTTTATTAGAACTATTTTTAGTATAATATATAAGCTTATTATTTTTTAAATTAAAGCCATATATCATATCATCTATTTTTTCTATTTCAACATTTTCATTTTTTGTATGGAGTTCTAAAATTTTAGATTGAGAATTACTTGTAACAGCAACATAACCATATATTTCATCTTTATTTTTTAAATTTTTAGAACATGATTTAATACTAAATATTAATATAATTATTAAAGCGATTATAAATAGACTAAATATAGTTTTTTTTATTTTTTGAATTCTTTTGCGTTTTCTTCTATTCATGTATTCACCTTCATAAATTTATACTATCATAAAAGTTATATTTTTACAATGGATTGTATTTAGGATTAAAGTACTTTACACAAAAAAATGACTATTATTTAGCCATTTTCTTATAAGTTAATTCACCCATTTTAGATGTTGGTATAAATCCTGATTCTGCTTTTATTACATCTTCAATTCTATTTACAATTGATGCACATGTAAGTTCTACAGTTGCTGGTCTATTTACTACAAATGTTGTATCTGGTTCACCAAATATAGTCCATTCATTTTTATCAAAATCTTTATCTGAATATACTTTACCTATACATTCACTTTCTATAATTATTCCTTCTTTTGTATATGTAGTTACAACTGCACTCATTCCTGTTGCCATACCTGCTTTAACAGTCATATTAAGCGTTGATGAATTAATATCTTCATTGTTTGTTTGAGGTACGCATTTTTGTGTTTGTCTTTCTACTGTTAATCCTAATTTATCACATAACCAACCATTTGTATTCCACATATAGCTTGGAGAATATTCTCCATTATCTATAAGTTTTTGTCTTTCTTCATCACTTATACGATCTACACTAGCTATTTTTTCATCAAATTCTTCAAGTGTTAATCCAGCACCATGTGCTTCTGCAAGGGCTATTCCATAATCTTCTACATTATATGAAGAGCTTCCTTTTATTTTAGTAATGTTATGAGTAGCTCCTGCTATTGTTGTAATTAAATTACCCCAAAATGCATCTTGATATCCGCTTCCTGTAATTGTACAATTATTTTGTTTAGCAAGTTTATCTATTTCATTAGTTATTCTAGGTGATGAATTAAATGGATAAAAAGCTTCTTCACAAGTTGTTATTGCATTTACTCCGCATTTAGCACATGTCAATAATACATCTTTTAAATCGCTCATTAAACTCATAGTTGTTACAATTGCAATATTAGGTTTAGTTTCATTTAAAAGGTTTTCTAATGTATCTATATTTTGAACCTTAATATTTGAAATATTTTCACCTATTATTTCACTTACGTTTTTGCCTATAATATTAGGATTAATATCTAGTGCGCCAACTAATTCATATCCATTTTCTATAGCATATTTCATAGTATAAATGGACATTTTACCACATCCAATTTGGACAAATTTTATTTTTTCCATATATCCTCCATTTCTATTTTAAGTATATATATTTTTTTTGTCTAATACAATAGAATTTTCGGAGTTCAATAAAATTTAACACTTTATTTACAAAAAAATTAGTAATGAATGACATTCCTACTAATTTTTAATATTATTTTATTGATTTTTTTAATATATCTATCATATCTATTAGATAATATATAAAATGTTTATCAATTCCAATTGTATCAAGTGTGATTGTAAGACAATCGTTTTTCATAGAGAATCTAAATTTACGTGACAATAATAATATATCCATAAATAATTTTTCTCCATCTAACTTTTTAGTTAAATCTTTAGAAAGTGTGATTGAAATAAAATTCTTTGTTTGCTTAACATCTTTAATATTAAGTGATTGCATTTCTTTTTCAAATAATTCTTCGTGCATATAAATTATTATATTTTCATCTAATGTACCAAATCTATCTTCAAGTTCTTCTTTTGTTTTTAATAATGATTCTTTAGAGTTAATTTTATTAATTTTCTGATGTATTTCTATTTTTAAATCTTCTTCTTTTGCGTATTTATCGCTTATTGTTGTTTCTACCTCTATGAGTGGTTGTTGATTTGTTAAATCTTTTTCTGTAGAAATTCCTTTTAATTTATTTACCTCTTCATTTAGCATATCTAAAAATAGTTCTACTCCTACTGCATCGATAAATCCAGATTGCTGTTGCCCTAATATATCTCCTGCTCCTCTTATGGATAAATCTCGCATAGCTATACTAAATCCACTACCAAGTTCTGTAAATTCTTTTATTACATTTAAACGTTTTTTTGCTACATCTGATAGTATTTTTCCTTTGTTATACATTAAATATGCATATGCGATTTTATTGCTTCTACCTACTCTACCTCTTATTTGATATAATTGAGAAAGTCCATATCTATCTGCATCTATTATTATTAATGTATTAACGTTTGGTATATCTATTCCTGTTTCTATTATTGTAGTGCATAATAATACATCGTATTCTTTGTTTAAAAATTCGTACATTACGTCTTCAAGTTCATTTTTTTCCATTTTTCCATGACCACATATAATACGTGCTTCTGGAACTAAATTTTGTATTATGTTTTTCTTTTGTTCCATTGTTTCTATGTTGTTATATAGTATAAATACTTGACCATTTCGTGCGAGTTCTTTATATATCGCATCTTTTATTACGTTGTTATTTTCTTCTAAGACGTAAGTTTGTACTGGATATCTATCTACTGGAGGTGTTTCTATCAATGATAAACTTCTGACTCCTGCAAGTGACATTTGAAGTGTTCTAGGTATTGGGGTTGCTGATAGTGTTAAAACATCTATACTGTTTTTATAAGATTTTATTTTTTCTTTGTGTTTTACTCCAAATCTTTGCTCTTCATCTATTACGAGTAATCCAAGTCTATTAGGTTTGATATCATCACTAAGTATTCTATGTGTTCCTATTAGTAAATCTATTTTACCTTCACTTAAATCTTGTAATATTTCTTTTTGTTTTTTCATTGGAACAAATCTGTTTAAAAGTTCTATTCTTACTGGAAATTCTTTAAATCTTTCTATAGCATTTGTGTAGTGTTGCTTTGAAAGGATTGTTGTCGGACATAAGAATAGAGCTTGTTTATTTGACATGATTGCTTTAAAAATTGCTCTGAATGCTACCTCTGTTTTTCCATATCCAACATCTCCACAAAGTAATCTATCCATAGGAGTTTTCTTTTCCATATCTTTTTTTATTTCTTCTGTTACTTTTATTTGGTCTTTTGTTTCTTCATATAAAAAACTTTTTTCAAATTCTAATTGCTCTTCTGTATCTTTTTCAAATGCATATCCTATTGCCATTTCTCTTTCTGAATATAATTTTAAAAGATCTTTAGCTATATTTTCTACTCTTTTCTTTATTTTTAATTTTGTTTTTTGCCATTCTCTACCACCTAATTTATTTATTTTAGGTTGTATTCCTTCATTTGATGAATATTTATTTATTAATTCTAATTTTTCAACTGGTATATAAAGTACATCTTTATCTTGATATTCTATTGTTATATAATCTTTTTTTAATCCATTTTTAGTGAGTGTTTTTATTCCTTTATATATTCCTATACCATTTTCTATATGGACTACGTAATCTCCTATATTTAATTTATTTATATCTCTAATTTTTGAACCTATTTTAAAATTATTTTTATATGAATTGTTTATTTCTTTTTTATTAAATAATTCTTTTTCTGATACTACTATGAAATTTTCAATTATATATCCTGAATTTAGTTTTTTTACTACTAAATTTATTTTATTTTGTATTATTTGATTGATATTTGTTATTACTATGTTTTTATTGTTTAATTCTTCTTCTATTTTATTTAATTTATATCTATCTGATAAGCATATTATTACTGTTTTATTTTGTTTTATATATTCATTTAATTTTTTTGATATTGATTCCATTGTACCAGTAAAATTTTCAAGTTCGTATGAATTATAGTTGATTGAATTTTTTAAATCAGATAAATTATCAAAGGGCGCTAAAACGATTTCTTCATTATCATAAGTTTTTTTTAGTTCGTTCATAAATTTTGTATCTTTACTTAGGTTATTTGAATCTTTGTAATTGTTGATTTCATCGATTAATAATTTATAATTTGAATATATTCTTTCTTTATCGTCATAAACGACTATTGGATTATCTAAATAATCTAATATTGATGAAGGTTTTATATAATTTATTATTTCTCTTTGTTTTGGTTCATCTTCTAGAATTTCATTTACTAAAAATTCTGTTACTGGTGTTAGTTGTACGCTATTTAATTTTTCTTTTGATATTTGTGTATCTATATCAAATGATGTTATTCTATCTATTGTATCTCCCCAAAATTCTATTCTTATTGGATTTTTATAGTTTATGGGAAATATATCTATTACAAATCCTCTTACTGCTATTTCTCCTGTTTTGTTTACAACTGATTCTCTTTTATATCCTATTTTATATAAGTTATTTATTAAGTTTTCCATTTTTATTTCTTGATTTAATTTTAAGGTAACGTATGATTTTTTATAATAATCGGGATTTGGTAAATATCTTAAAAAACCCATAAGATTAGTTATTACTATTCTTTTTTCTGTTAATATTTTTGTTAATGTATCTAATCTTGTTAGTTTAAATTCTGGACTTATTGCAAGTGCTTCACTTGTTAAAAAATCATCCATCGGAAAAAAAGATACTTTATCTGTGTAATTTAATAGTATCTGATATAGTTTATTTGCTTCATATATTGATGAAGCTATACATAATATATTTTTGTTTTCTTTTAGATATTTTTTATACAGGTATAATCCTTTTAGTTGTGGCGTTAAACCTGTAATTATTTCTTTATCTAAATCTTTTAATATTGTATTAAGAAAATCCATAATTATCTCCTTTTAATAATGATTTTTTAATAATTTAGTTATATTTATTCATTACATTATCAAATGGTAATTTTAAATAATCTTCTATTATATCTGGTATTTTATTTATTACCTGATTAAGTAATTTTAATTCATCTTGTGTAAATTTACCTAATACATAATCTTTTGTATCAATATTTTTATTGTTTGATATTCCTATTTTTATTCTTTTATATTCATTATTTCCCAAATTTAATTCTATGTTTTTAAGTCCATTATGACCACCGCTTGAGCCTTTATATCTTAATCTATATGTTCCTAGTTTTGTATCTAAATCATCGCAAATTATTAATATATCATTTATATCTATTTTGTAAAAGTTAACAAAGTCTCTTATTACCTCACCAGATAAATTCATATATTTACATGGTTTTAATAATATTATTTTTTCATTGTTATAGTTTAATTGTGTATATTTCCCATCAAATTTATTAGAATCTAAGTTAATTTTAAAATAATCTAATAATTTATCTATACACATAAATCCAATATTGTGTCTTGTGTTTTCATATTCTTTTCCCGGATTTCCTAATCCAACTATAAGTTTCAAATTATCCCTTCTTTTCTATTTTATGATACATATCATAAACATCACTTTTTTTCATACCGCGTTCTTTAGCTACTATTTTTATTGCTTCCATTACGCTATTACCATCTTCAATATAGAAATTAACATGGTCTTTTATTGTTAATGTTTTATACTCTGCAGATGATTTATTGCCTTCTATTATAATTACTAATTCACCTTTATATTCGTTATCTTCTTTTATTATTTCATCTATTGTACCCCTATATATCTCTTCATATTTTTTAGTTATTTCCCGAGAAATTGAAATTTTTCTATTATTTCCCAAAATATTTCCCATGTCTATTAATGTCTTTTTTATTCGATGGGGTGCTTCATAAATTATTAAAGTTGCATCAATGTTTTTTAATGTTTCTAATTCTTTTTTTCTAAGATTATCTTTACTATTTAAAAATCCATAATAATAGAAAGGCATTGGACTAATTCCTGATGAAGTGAGGGCTGGAATTAGAGCTGTTGCACCCGGTAAGCTTACTACATTAAATCCTTTTTCTATAGCAAAACGTGCAAGTTCATATCCTGGATCACTTATTATAGGTGTACCTCTATCACTAACAAGTCCTACATTTTTACCATTTGATAAATATTCTAATAATTTTTCTTTATTATTTGATTCATTAAATTTATGATTTGATATTAATTTTTTATTTATTTCATAATATTTTAATAGTTGTCCTGTCACTCTAGTATCTTCACAAAATACTACATCTACCATTTTTAATGTGTTAATTGCGCGGATTGTTATATCTTCCATATTACCTATTGGTGTTGGGATTAAATATAGTGTTGGCGTATTGTCATAACTTTTTTGAGACATATTTTCACCTCTATTCAAAATATTTTTTTATTTGGTCTGTATATTCTCCATTATTTAAATGTGTGTAAATTGGAGGTAAAATTTTTAATCCAGGTTTACCATTTTTACTACCTTCAATTAGCATAATATTAGCTTCCATATTTTTTTTTGGATATACAAATTGTAATTTTTTTGGTTCTATATTATTTTTTTTCATTTCTTCAAGTATTTCTACTAAACGTTCTGGTCTATGAACAATTGCAATTACTCCATTATTTTTCAATAATTTTTTTGATATTGAAAAAAGTTCTGATAAATTTAATTTTATTTCATGTCGAGCGATAGTTTTATAATCGTTTTTATTTAAATTTGATGTTTCACTATATTTAAAAAAAGGAGGATTACATGTTATCACATCAAAACTATCTGTTTCAAGCTTTTTATAAAATTTATTTATATCATCATTTATTATTTCTATTTGATTCTCTTTTTTATTTATTTCTATTGATTCTTTTGCAAGTTCAAAAACATCTTTTTGTATTTCTACTCCTATTATGTGTGATTTTGTTTTAGTAGATAAAATTAGAGGTATTGGAGCGTTTCCACAGCCAACGTCTAATATTTTATTTATTTTTTTATTTAGTGTAACAAAGTTTGGGAGCAATACTGAATCTAATGAAAAATTGAACATTTCATTATCTTGAACTATTTTTAAATCTTTATATCCGAGTAAATAATTAATTGTCTTCATTTAGATCAACTTCTACTATTCCTTTATTTTCTATATTTACTTTATATTTTTGTTTTAAAATATCTACGCTTATTACTTTACCAACACCTGATTTTGTTTCTACCATTTTACCTACTTTAGGAATATCTTTTGATAGTTCTTTATAACATTTATCTTCATATTTTAAACAACATAAAAGTCTACCACATACACCATTAATTTTATTTGGATTAAGAGCAATATTTTGATCTTTGGCCATGCTTATTGAAACGGAATTTAAATCACATAAAAATTTAGAGCAGCAAAGTTCTCTACCACATGTACCAAATCCACCTATTTCTTTGGCCTTATCACGTACACCTATTTGTCTAAGTTCAATTCTTGTTTTATAAATAACTGATAAATCTTTTGCTAATTTTCTAAAATCTACTCTAGTTTCTGATAAAAATGTAAATAATAATTGTCCTCTATCAAATGTATAATTTGCTTCTAATATCGCCATATTTAAATCATATTTTTCAACTAATTCTTTACATTTTTTAAGTGCTATTTTTGCATCATTAATGTTTGTTTTATTTTGCATATAGTCTTTATGGGTTGCTACTCTGACAAACTCTAATAAAGGTTCTTTTATTTTATCTGGATTTATTTTCATTTTATCAGTTACTACTTTAGCAAATTGCAAACCTCTTTCTGTTTCTACTATTATATTTGTACCTGGTTTTATTTCTTTGTTTTTTTCAGAAATGTAATGCATTTTACCATTTTTTTTAAATGTTACTCCCATTATTTCTATCATAATTTTCACATCTTTCTAATTCTATTATTAATTTATCCATCAAAATGTTGTTATTTACATTAAATTTTATTTTCTCTCTCAAATCCATTATAACATTTATTTTGTTTATTAAACTATTTATATCGTTTTTTTGATTGATTTTTTTAATTAATTCTATATTTTCATTAAATATTTTAATTTTTTTATTTAGTTTGTCGTTTAATAAATCTTTGTAAAAGTATAGCATTATTGTAAATGAATTATATATCTCATCTCTTTCTTTAAAGTAATCATGCCATAGTTTATTTATATATATTATTGTGTTCTCATGATTTTCCTCATAATATTCGATAAAATCTATAATTTTTTCTAATTTTATTTTATTGTTTTCTTCTAGTATATAATTATTTATATCAGTTTCATTATCGTTTAAAATATATGATATTTTTTCAAATGTTGATAATGCATTTAAATTATTTTTCTTTTTTAAAGTTATATTTTGACATCTTGATATTATTGTACTTAATAATTGATTTTTATTTTCAGTAAGTAATATAGCTATTATATTTTCTTCAGGTTCTTCTAAAAATTTTAATAATGAATTTGAGGAAGATATATTTAATTTTTCTGCTTTGTTTATTATATATACTTTTTTATTTCCTATTATTGATTTTTTTGAAAATTCTTGTTGCAATTCTTCTAATTGTGATTTTTTTATCCATTGACCATCTGGATCAATTATTTTTAACTCTAAAAATTCATTTTTATCTATAGTTTCACATTGGTGACAATTTTCACATTTTTTTTGATTGCTGTAATTATGTGGACATAAAATATATTTAGCAAATGATACAGCAAAATCAAATGATTTAGGATAACCATTTGTTTCTATTAAATAAGCATGTGAAAGTTTATTATTTTTTACTGAATTTAGTAATATTTTGTGCGCTATAAGTTGTTCTTCTTCAAAATCATCTAACATACTATCTCTCCTAATATATTGTTACCATTATAAAAATTAGACAAAGGAGTGCGGGAACTCCTAATATTGAAATTATACATATTGTAAATATATTTATTGGTATTATTAAACCTATAGGTTGTACTAATAAGTTATATCCATATAGTAAAAAAGAACTAACTATGATTCGTTTTATTATTTTTAATAATTTTTTTAACATGTTTTTCACCTGTTTTATATTATGCTTTTCAATAATAATTATGAATTTTTGTTAGTTGATATATCTATTCTATTTTCTAAAGCCATTTCTAGTGTTAATGAATCAACATAATCTATTTCAGCTCCTAAAGGAATCCCGTATGCTATTTTTGTAATTTTTACATCAGTGTCTTCTAATATTTTTGAAATATAGAGTGATGTTGTTTCTCCTTCTATACTTGGCTTAAGTGCTAAAATTATTTCTTTAATTTTATCGTCTTTTACTTTTTTTATTAAACTTGCGATATTTATATCTTCTGGATTTATTCCATCTACTGGTGAAATAAGACCATTTAATACATGATAATATCCATCAAATACATTTATTTTTTCAAATAAAATTACATTTTTTGGATCTTCTACCACACATAAAACATCTTTGTTTCTAGTCTTGTCTTTGCAAATTTCACATAGTTCATCTTCACTTAAGTTGTTACATTTTTCACATCTTCTAATTTTTGTTTTGGAATCTTTAAGTGATTTTGAAAATAATTCTATTGTTTCAGAATCAAAATCTAATATTGATAAAGCTAATCTCTCTGCAGTTTTTTCTCCTATTCCTGGAAATCTTTTAAAGCATTCTATTAAATTTAATATTGTTGTTGGATATTTCATTAGAATAAACCTGGCATTCCTTTTGTATATTTACCCATTTTTTCTTCTGTTTCTTTATCAACTTGTTTAAATGCATCGTTTATTGCAACTATTAACATATCTTGAATCATTTCAATATCGTCTTTATCTATCTCTTCTGCTTCTATTTTTACATCTAAAATTTCTTTTTTACCATTTGCTTTAATTGTTACTAATGATGATTTTCCAATAAATTCCATATTATTAATTTGCTCTTGAGCATCCATCATTTCTTTTTGTAATTTTTGTGCTTGTTTTAACATTGCTTGCATATTCATATTTATTCCCTCTTTCTATTGATATACTACTATATCTTCAAATGTTTTTTCTATATCATTTAAATTTTCTGTATTTTCTTCTTTTTGATTTTCTAAATCATAAATTTCTTCTAATGATTTTTTTTCTGGTTCAAATAAGTAATATTTTTCTCTATTTTTTAAATTATTGTTAAATTCTAGTTTTATTGGTTCCCACTCTTCTTTTGAAACTGCTATTGGCTTTAAATCTGTTTTAAAAATCTTATTTAATATTTGTTCTATTCTAATGAGTGATAAATTAAAATATTCTTCTAAACTAGATGTATCATATACAAATATTAAATAATTTTCTCCTTTTGCTTTAAGTTCACCATCTAATATTAATGAAACTATAGAGCTATAATCTGGATCCATAAGCAATTCTTTTAAATCATCTATATTTGATTTAAAATTATTTAATTCTTTTTTATCAAATTTAGATAGTGCATTTTTTATTCTAAGTTGTTTTAGTTCAGTTATATTTTTTCTTACTTTATCACTTATTGATTTTTTTTCTATTTTAGTTTTTGATTCATATTTTTTTTGTTGTTCCAAAATTGGAATTTCTGTTGGTTCTAGTTTTTGAGGTAAATTAACATTTTCATTTGTTAATTTTATTATTTTTATTATTGAAAGTTCAAATATTAATCTTGAATTATTACTCAATTTACCTGACTTTATTGAATCTAATAAAATATCTATTGATTTATATATAATATTTTCATTTGTTATTTCATATATTTTTGCGTACATTTGTTTTTGCTTGTCATCTTTAAAATAATCTGAAGATGTAATGTATAATAATACATTTTTTAAAAATTCTATTAATAATTCCATTATTTTAATTAAATTTTTACCATCTTCATCATATTGTTCTACGATATCAAATACGTCTGTTAATTCATTTTCATATATTTTTTTTATTAATTTAAAAATTTCTTCTTCTGTTATTGTCCCATATACACTATTAACATCTTCTATTGTTATTTTATTAGCAGTATAAGATGTTAATTGATCAAGTAGACTAATTGAATCTCTCATTCCTCCATCTGATAATTTTGATATTAAATTTATGGCTTCATCTTCTATCGAAATTTTTTCTTCATTACATATATGTTTTAATCTTTTTTCTATTTCTTTTGTACTTATTTTTTTAAAATCATACCTTTGACACCTTGATAATATGGTTACCGGTATTTTATGTGGTTCGGTGGTTGCTAAAACAAAAATGACATGTTTTGGAGGTTCTTCTAATGTTTTTAATAGTGCATTAAATGCTTCAGTAGTTAACATATGTACCTCATCTATTATATATACTTTATATTTTCCAAAAGATGGTACTAAACTAACTTTATCTCTTATCTCTCTTATTTTGTCTACACCATTATTTGAAGCTGCATCTATTTCTATAACATCTGTATTTTGTTTTAAATCTGTTTGAGTACAACTTGTACATTTATCACATGTTTTTATACCATCAAGTGATTCACAATTAACAATTTTCGCTAAAATTTTTGCTATGCTTGTTTTACCAGTTCCTCTTGGTCCTGTAAAAAGATAAGCGTGTGTTATTTTATTATTTAAAATACTATTAGTTAATGTTTTTACTATTACTTGTTGTCCTACTACATCATCCAAATTTTTTGGTCTATATTTTCTATATAATGCTTGATACATATTTCACCTCGAGTCTCATTAATATTATACACTTTAGAACATTAAAAAAAAAGTAACTTATCTCATTTTTTTAAAAAATTTTTGAACTAAGTCTTTGCACTCTTTTTCACATATATTTGGTATTATTTCTATATTTTTAAGACTTTTTGTATACCCAAATTTTTCGTTTTTTGTTCCATATACTATTTTATTTATTCTAGATTGTTCTATTGCACCAGAACACATCATACATGGTTCCATAGTTATATAAATTGTACAATCATTTAATCTCCAATTTTTAATTTTTTTACAAGCTTTAGAAATAGCTAAAATTTCAGCATGATTTATTATATTTTTTTTAGTTTCTCGCTTATTGAATGCTTTAGAAATTATTTTATTATCTTTAACAATAACTGCACCTATTGGTACTTCGTTATGTTTTAATGCTTTTTTTGCTTCTTTTAATGCGATATTCATATAATATTCATTCATATATACCTCCAATGTTTCACGTGAAACATATAATTTTATTTATTTTAATGTTCCACGTGGAACATTAATTTTATATTTTAATTATTTAATATATTTTATATAATTTGTTAGTATTATTTATTTTTTACAATGTTTCACGTGAAACATTGTTTATTTATGTTATTTTTTTATTTTCATATGTTCCACGTGGAACATTAACTTTATTTTATTATATTTATTTATATTATTTTATATCAATGTTTCACGTGAAACATTGATATATATAAAAAAAGCACACACATTTAGGGATTTTTAAGGCTGCTGTCTTCCAACTCTGACCTAGTTCAAATATAAATGTTGTGCATTAATAATATATTACAAATATTATTTTTTTTCAATCTTTTTATTATTAATTTAATATTATTGCAATATTTCAAGTGAAAAATTGCATATTGTTATTATTTTTATATATTTTTTTTAATGTTCCACGTGGAACATTAACTATTTATTTAATTAATATATAAACTATAAAATATTTTAATATTTAATTATATTTTTTACAATGTTTCACGTGAAACATTGTTTATTTGTATTATTTTTAATATTTTTTTAATTTATTTTAATGTTCCACGTGGAACATTAAAATAAATAATTAAATTTCCCGGGAAATAAAAATTATATGTTTCACGTGAAACATATAATTTTATATTTAAATATCTAATTAATTTGTAGAATCATCAGTATTTTCAGACTCTTTATTTTCTTCTTCGTGTTCTAAAATAGCTATAGTACTAACTTTTTGATTATCTTTTAAATTAATTAATTTAACACCTTGAGCTACACGTCCAGTAGAAGAGACTTGTACAAGAGGTAATCTAATTATAATACCATTATTTGTTATAATCATTAAATCTTCATTTCCACTTACCATCTTAAATGATACAATATTTCCATTTTTTTCAGTAATATTAAGGGCTTTTACACCTTTACTGCCTCTATGTGTCATTCTATATTGTTCAATATTTGTCTTTTTACCATAACCGTTTTCTGTTACGACAAGAACCTCTTTATCAACAGAAGAATCTTCCATTCCAACAGCAAATCCTCCGCCTAAATCAATACCTCTAACACCAGAAGCTGTTCTACCCATAACTCTTATTTCTGTTTCATTAAATCTAATTATTCTACCATTTGATGAAGCAATTAAAATTTCATTATTTCCCTTTGTAATTTTTGCTGAAATTAACTCATCATCATCTTTTAAAGTTATAGCAATCTTACCATTAGTTCTAATATTTTCAAACTCTCCTATATTAGTTCTTTTAATATTTCCATGCTTAGTACAAAGAACAACGTATGAATCTTTATCATCAGGTGTTACTTTCAACATTACATTTACTTTTTCAGTTTTTTCTAGTGGTAATAGATTTATAATAGGAATTCCCTTAGCCTGTCTATTATATAAAGGAACCTCATATCCTTTCATTCTATAAACTTTTCCTTTATTTGTAAAGAACATTACATAGTCATGAGTTGTCATTGAAAGAATATTTTCCACAAAATCTTCTTCATTTGTAGTCATACCTTTTATTCCAACTCCACCCCTATTTTGTGACTTATAAATTTCACTGCTAACACGTTTAATATAACCTTTATTTGTAAGGGTTACTACTAAATCCTCTACAGGTATAAGTGATTCATCATCAATATAATCAATAGCAGTCATATCAATAGATGTTCTTCTTTCATCACCATATTTATTCTTAATTTCTAATAATTCTTTCTTTATTATATCTAAAACTTTTTGTTCACTTGCCAATATAGATTTTAATTCATCTATTAATTTAAGTAAACTTTCAAGTTCTTCTTCTATTTTAGATCTTTCAAGACCAGTTAATCTTCTTAATTTTAATTCCAAAATACTATCTGCTTGTATTTGTGTTAAAGCAAAATTACTCATTAATGCATCTTTAGCATCTTGATCAGATTCAGACTCTCTAATTATCTTAATTACCCTATCAATATTATCAAGAGCTATTTTATAACCTTCTAATATATGAACTCTTGCTTCAGATTTTTTTAAATCAAAATTAGTTCGTCTTATAATTATTTCTTTTTGATAATCAATATATTTAGAAATTATATCCTTAAGTGGTAAAGTTTTTGGTGTACCATTATCAAGCATTAGGAATATAATTCCATAACTTACTTGAAATGAGGTATATTTATACAAATTGTTAAGAATAACTTGTGCATTTGCCTCTTTTTTCAAAGTTATTGTTATCTTTACTCCGTTTTTTAAATCGGTATGATAGTCAGATATTCCCTCGATAACCTTTGTATGAACTAATTCTGCAACTTTATTTTTTAAATCTTGTGTATTAACACCATATGGAACTTCGGTAATTATTATTTGATTATGTCCATCGTGTTCTTCTATTGATGCTTTACTCCTTATAGTAATTGAACCTCTACCTGTTTCATACGCCTTTCGGATACCAGAATTTCCCAAAATCACCCCACCTGTAGGAAAATCTGGACCCTTTATGTATTTCATAAGTCCTGTTGTATCAATATTAGGATCATCTATGTATGCGATACAACCATCTATAACCTCACATAAATTATGAGGTGGTATATTTGTGGCCATACCTACTGCTATTCCAATAGAACCATTTACAAGTATATTTGGAAATCTACTAGGTAATACTTTAGGTTCTTTACTTGTTGCATCAAAGTTATCATCCATATCTACTGTTTCTTTATTTATATCTTTAAGTAACTCTAATGAAATTTTAGAAAGTCGTGCCTCTGTATAACGATATGCAGCAGGTCCATCTCCTTCAATATTACCAAAATTTCCATGACCATCTACTAGCATATATCTTTGATTAAAATCTTGAGCTAAACGAACCATCGCATCATATATAGCTGTATCACCATGTGGATGATAATGTCCCATTACATATCCAACAGTAGTTGCTGACTTTTTATGAGGCTTATCAGGAGTATTTCCCTCCTCATACATTGACCATAAAATTCTTCTATGAACTGGCTTTAATCCATCTCTTAAATCAGGTATTGCACGTGAGGTAATAACACTCATTGAATAAGAAAGAAAAGAATCTTTTACCTCTTCAACTATGTTGTTTTCGCACAAACTATCTCTTTCATGAAAAGTATCAGTAAAATTTTCTGAATTTTCAGGTTCTTTTTCGTTTATATTTTTTATTTGTTCTTCATTATTTTCCATGTTTTACCTCCTATATATCAAGATTTTTTACATCTAATGCATTTTCCTCTATGAAATTTCTTCTTGGTTCTACCTCATCACCCATTAATTTTTCAAAAATTGCATCTGCTGCTACACAATCATCAACTGTAATTCTTCTAAGCGTACGTTTTTCTATATCCATTGTTGTTTCATTTAATTCTTCTGCATCCATTTCTCCTAAACCTTTCATACGAGCAATTTCTGCACGCGAACGTACGTTTTCTGGAAGACTTGCTAAATATGCATCTTTTTCTTCTGATGTAAGTACATATTTTCTTGTTTTTCCATGCATAATTCTAAATAGTGGTGGCTGAGCTGCATAAACATGTCCTGCTTCAACAATAGGTTTAAAAAATCTATAGAATAAAGTAAGCAATAATACACGAATGTGCGCTCCATCAACATCGGCATCGGTCATTATTATAATTTTGTCATATCTTAATTTATCAAGATTAAATTCTTCTCCTATACCTGTACCGAATGCTGTAATAATACTTCTTATTTCTTCATTTCCTAAAGCTCTATCAAGTCTTGATTTTTCTACATTTAAAATCTTACCTCTAAGTGGTAATATTGCTTGTGTCATTGAATCTCTACCCTTTTTAGCGCTTCCTCCGGCAGAATCTCCCTCGACTATGAATATTTCAGATACTTTAGGATCTTTACTTTTACAGTCTGATAACTTACCAAAAAAATTAGTAGTAGCAAGATCACTTTTTCTTGTTATTTCTCTTGCCTTTTTTGCTGCATTTCTAGCGCGACATGCGAGCATTGCTTTTTCAACTATTACATGCGCATCATCCGGATTTTCTAATAAAAACTTTTCAAATCCCTCACTAAATACGTTATCGGCCAATTTTCTTACCTCAGAATTACCTAAACGACCTTTAGTTTGACCTTCAAACTGTGGATTTGGATGCTTACAAGAAATAATCATTGTAAGTCCTTCTTTTACATCATCACCAGTTAAAGATTCATCTTTTTCTTTCAAAATTCCATTTTTTCTTGCATAATTATTAATAACGCGTGTTAAAGCTCTTTTTACTCCTTCTTCGTGTGTACCACCATCATGTGTATTTATATTGTTAACAAATGAGTAAATATTATCATTATATCCATTATTATATTGTAAAGCAACCTCGAACATAACATTATCTTCAGAACCTTGTAAATGTATTATATCTTTATGAATAGGTACTTTACCTTGATTTATAAATTTAACATATTCTGAAATACCACCTTCATACATAAATGTTTCACCAGTAGTATCTTCTTCATCTCTATCATCTCTTAAAGTAATTTTTAATCCTTTATTTAAAAATGCTAGTTCACGAACTCTAACCTTTAATGTATTATAATCATATATATCAGTATCAAATATATCAGGATCTGGTTTAAAAGTTACAGTAGTTCCTGTTCTATTTTCTTCACATGTACCTATTTGTTTCAAAGGTTCAACAGCATGTCCTCCATCTTCAAAACGTATTTGATTAACAGTACCATTTTTATAAACAGTTACCTCTACCCATTTACTAAGTGCATTAACTACACTCGCACCTACGCCATGAAGACCTCCAGATACCTTGTAACCTCCTCCACCAAATTTTCCACCTGCGTGAAGTACAGTATATACTGTTTCTACAGTAGATTTTTTAGTTTTAGGATGTATATCAATAGGAATTCCACGGCCATTATCCTTAACAGTTATAGAATTACCTTTATTTATAATAATTTCTATATTATCGCAATAACCTGCTAAAGATTCATCTATAGCATTATCTACTATTTCCCATACTAAATGATGTAATCCTTTAACATCTGTAGTTCCTATATACATACCCGGTCTTTTTCTAACTGCTTCAAGTCCCTCTAATACTTGAATATCTGATGCATCATAATGATCTAATTCGTTATTCATCTAATATCACCTCTTTGATTTTTATTATGTTGCCATTATCTATATTAAATAATTTAGATTTTTTAATTAATTTCTTATCCAAATTATTTAAATCAGTAGTTGTAATAATTGTTTGTATATCATGATTTATATATTTAAGTAAATTATTTTTCTTTATATCATCTAATTCACTAAAAATATCATCTAATAATAATATAGGAGTTGTTTCTTTATATTTTTTAAATAATTCTATTTCGGATAATTTAAGAGCTAAAACAGCAACTCTTTGTTGTCCTTGTGATCCATAATATTTTAAATTTTTATCTTCTAAATAAAATTCTATATCATCTTTATGTGGTCCAATACTTGTACTGCATAATTTTATATCATAATCCAATTTTTTATCATATTCTTCTTTTAAATATTCTTTTAAATTTGGATTATTAAAATCAATCTCAATACTTGGTTTATAAATTATTTTAAACCCTTTTAAATTCATTATATTTTCATATATATTACTACAATATTCATTAATTCTATTTATAAATTTATTTCTAAGTTTATAAATAATTATTGATTTATCAATTAAATATCCTGTAATTACATCAATATAAGTTTTATTTATAGATTGATTCTTATTCATTTTTTTTAAATATTCATTTCTTATTTTTAAAACTTTTTCATATTCAGAAATTAAAATATAATAATTACTATATAATTGAGATAATTCTAAATTTATATATTTTCTTCTAAGCTGTGGAGAATTTTTTATTAATTCTAAATCATCTGGATAAAATATAATAATATTTATTTTAGATATATACTGACTTACCTTTTTGATAACACTCTCGTTATATTTTAATATTTTAGATTTATTATCTATATAAATATTAAATTTATTATCAATTTTATTATTATTAACTATTCCCTCTATTGTTAAATAATTGTTGTTAATATTTATTAGACTATCATCTATAAAGCTTCTATGAGATTTAGTAAGACCTAAAACATATATACTTTCAAGTAAATTAGTTTTTCCTTGAGCATTTTTTCCATATATTATATTTATACCCTTTGTTAAAGTAATATTTACTTTTGAATAATTTCTAAAATTATTTAATTTTAATTTTTTTAGGTACATAAATCTGCTCTTTTCATATTTAATTCCCCCATTTTAAATTTTTAGGTATTATGAATACTCCTATACACATATAATATTATACCACAAAAATAGCCATAAAAAAAGAAAAATTGACTTTTTTTCTTAAAAAAGCTCAATCTTTCTTGCATTCAAATTCTTGTTTTCTTGAATATAATTTAGAATTTAACAAATTTGCTCTAAGTATTTGATTTTCTAAACTATAGATAGAAGCATTTACAAGTAATGAAGTATTATTATTAAAAAATACTTTACTATTATTATTTATTTTTTGTAGTGTTTTGATTTTGTTAAGAGCAAACCAACTACTTTGTGAATTTCTAATAGATGCGGTTGGAAAAAATATTATATTTCTGCTTTCTTCTATAATTATAGGAAATTTACCCTTAATTCCTGTTAAAGTTTTTGTTCCAATACATCTACCTTGATATGTACTACCATAAAATTCACAATTTTCTTTAATTATACTATTTGATGATTTATTTACTATGTAAATTTCTTCTTCTTCATACACTTTAGATGTTTCATCATCTATTGGCATTATAGCAAGCGTTGATGAATTTATTTCATAATTATCCATAATATCCCCCTTTCTTGCTAACTCTTATACTACATTCATTTGTCGTATTTTATCAAATTTTGTAGAAAATATAAAAAAAATTAAAAAAAATACAAAAATTTGTACTTTTTTTAATTTTTAGTAAGTTCTTATTGGTAAAATTAACTGAATTAAATCATTATTATCAACATATTTTAATATAATTGGTCTTATTTCTCCATTAAATGAAATTTCTATTTCCTCGCTATCAAATGTTTTTATAGCGTCCATCATATAATTTGAGCTAAATGAAATTTTCATATCCTTATCTACATTTTTAGAAATATTTAATTTTTCTTCTACATTACCTATTTCAGGAATATTTGATGAAATAATCATAACATTTTCTTTAATTTGTAAATTTATCGTATTTTTTTCTTCAGCATTTGTTAAAAGTGAAGCTCTATCTATCGCATTATAGAAATTATTTAAATTTACTTTTACTACTAATTCATAAGTATCAGGTATTAATTTATTAGTATCAGGATAATTTCCATTAAGTAATCTAGCCATTATTAATAAATCTTTTATTTTAAATATTACCTTATTTGAAAAAACGTGGAGTTCTAATTTAGTATCATCATCTGGAATAAGTTTAATAATTTCATTTAAAATTCTATTTGGAATTATTATATCTATATCATTATTTATATTAGATTCTAGTGTAATTCTTTTTTTAGAAAGTCTATAAGAATCAGTCGCAGTAACTTCCATAATATTATCATTTATTTTAAAGTTTATTCCTGTTAAAACAGGTCTACTTTCTTGATTAGATGTAGCAAATATAGTTTGATTTATAGTAGTTTTGAATACTTTACTATCTATTAATATAGGTTCTTTAGAAAATTCTAAATCAATATCAGGAAATTCATTTACCTCATTACAATTTAATTTAAAAGATGATGTTTCTGTAGTTATTAATACTTGTGAATCTATTATTTCTTCTATATTAATAATTTCATTATTTAATTTTCTTACTATATCATATATATATCTACCTGATATTAATAAATCTCCAAGTACATCTACTTTATCTATTTCATCAGCTTTAATAAAAGATTTAATAGCTATTTCATTATCTGTACTTATTAAATATAAACCCTCTTTTTTTAATTCTAATTTAATACAATTTAAAATAGGAATTAAATTTTTACTTGAAATACCCCTTATTACATAATTTAAATGTTCCATCAACACTTTTTGATTTATTGAAAATTTCATAATATTCCTTCTTTCTTTTTATATATTTATTATTATTATTAATGTTTATAATGTTGATAACCTCTTTTATTTCTTTATTTATATAAAAAAATATATGTGTATAAAAAGTTTATAATTTTTTTATATTAACATTTATCTAATTTTATTTATCATTTTTTGTATCTCATTATTTAAATTATCATCATTAAGAATTTCTTTTTTTATTTTATTAACTGCATGCATAACTGTTGTATGATTTTTTCCTCCAAATTTAATTCCTATTTTGGTTAAATTTTCATCTAAATATGTTCTACAAATATACATAGCAATCATTCTTGGTATAGCAATCTCATTACTCCTATTTTTACTTAAAAATATATCTTCTTTTAAATTATAATGTTCACAAACTATTTGTATAACTTGATCCATTTTATTTTGTGAAATATATGCTTTTGAATAATCATCTTTTAAAGCTTCTTTTGCTATATCAAGTGTAATTTCACTACCATTCATCATAGTAGCATAAGCAAATACACGAGTTATTGAACCTTCTAATCTACGTACATCCCCTACACAGTTACTAGCAATATATTCTTTAACATCGAGAGGAACTACCTCAGTAAGTTCACTGTTTGCTATTTTATTATTTAAAATATCCATTCTAAGTTTAAAATCAGGAGGTAAAATATTAACTTGAAGGCCCCAATTAAACCTTGTTTTTAAACGCTCCTCAAGTTTTTTTATATCATCTGGAGATCTATCTGAAGAAACTATTATTTGCTTTTCATTATTATATAATTCATTAAAAGTATTAAAAAATTCTTGCTGCGCGCTATTGGCTCTAACTAATGAATGTATATCATCAATCATTAAAACGTCGACATCTCTATATTTATTTTTAAATTTCTTAATAGCCTCTATATTATTTGAAGAAGGATCTCTATATATATCGATAAAATCATTTATAAAAGTATCACAAGGTATATATAAAACTTTTTTATTACTATTTTTAACAATATAATTACCTATTGCGTGCATTAAATGTGTCTTACCTAATCCACTTGAACCATATATAAATAAAGGATTATACATTTTACCAGGCTGTTCAGCAACAGCAAGCGCACTTGTCGCAGCAAACTTATTACTTGGTCCAATAATAAAATTTTTAAAAGTGTATCTAGAATCAAGATTATTTTCAAATGTTTCATTGTTGTTTGGAACACCTATTATCTCATTATTTTCAGTTATGTTATTTTCTACTTCTTCTTCAACTACATAATTAAATTTAAAATTAGATCCAGTAATTTCTGTAAAAACCTCGTCTATAATGTCATTGTAATTTTCACTTAAACTTTTTTTATGTATATGATAAGGAACTAATACAGTAGCTATATTATCTTTAAGATTAATTAATTTAGTTTCAGAAAACCATGTATCGTATGCGATATCATTAATTTTTAATTTAATATTATTTAAAAATGAATTCCAAATATTATTTAAATCCATACACATACCTCCTTAAAACTTATACACTTATATTTTACAATATTTTTATTTTAAAAACAAGAAAATGTGTGTATAAAATAAAAAATATAAGATATTAAATATATTTAATTGATATTAAAATTATAGTTATGCACATCTTATTAAAAAAATATAAATAAAAATTTAGTAAGAAAATAATTATTAACAAAAATATTAACAAAAAAATAGTATAAAAACAATAAAAAAACTAACTTATAAACATAAATGTGTATAAGTTATTAACTAAAATATATAAACAAAATTATAATTATGTGCATAAGTTAATAAAAATGTGCATAATTAATATTTTTAAAATTAAATTAAAAAACTTTTATTTTGTTATAATTTATTGTATAATTAACTTACAGGGAGTGAGTGTTGTGAAAAATAATTTAAAATTAGTTGTACCAGATAATTTTTTAGAATTTGGTAAAAGAGTGAATAATCATATTAATCTTATAAGAAGTACAAAAGAAAATTATATAGTTGATATGAATTTAATACGTTTTAATAATGGAGAAGGTAAATGTGTATTTAATGAATCAGTAAGAGATCAAGATGTATATATATTAACTGATATAGGAAATTATGATATTACTTATGAAGCACAAAGAGGAATACATTATATGATGCCAGATGAGCATTATCAAGATTTAAAAAGAATAATAAGTGCGATAGATGGCCGCGCTAGTAGAATAACAGTAATAATGCCACTTTTATATCAGTCAAGACAAGATAAGAGAAGCTCAAGAGAGTCTTTAGATTGTGCGATGGCTCTTCAAGAACTTGAAAGATTTAATGTAAGTGAATTAGTCACATTTGATGCACATAATCCTATAGTCGCAAATGCGATACCAAATAAAATGTCTTTTAGTAATGGATACGCTACAAGTGATATGATAATTAGTTTATTAGAAAAAGAAAAAATAGATATAAATAATTTATTCATAGTAAGTCCTGATGAAGGTGCGCGTTCTAGAGCTAAATTTTTAGCTGATATTTTAGGTGGAGTTAAATATGGTAACTTTGATAAAAGAAGAGATTATACAAAAGTAGAAGATGGTAAAAATCCTATAATATATCATGAATTTAATGGACCTAAAAATCTTAATGGATTAGATATAATTTTAGTTGATGATATGATAGCTTCAGGTTCTTCACTTATAGATTCAGCAGTTAAAATAAAAGAAAAAGGCGCTAATAACATTTATTTAATGACAACATTCGCATTATTTACAAAAGGAATAAAAATGTTTAATGAAGCATATGAAAATAATATATTTGATAGATTATATTCTACAAATTTAACATATGTACCAGATGAATATAAAGAGCAGTCTTGGTACTATAGTGTAGATTGTTCAAATAAGGTTGCTAAAATAATTAATAGTTTAAATGAAGGTAAGTCAATAAAACCACTTTTAAATGGAAAAGAAGAAACCGCACACAAAATAAAACAATTAAAAATATAAATATTAAAAAAATAATTGACAAAATAACAAAAAATCTATATAATTGAAAAAGCAAGCAAAAATTCTAATATACTGGAGGTGTTAAAATGAAAAGAACATATCAACCAAATAATCATAGAAAAAGTAAAAAATTAGGTTTTATGGCCCGTATGAAAACTAAAATAATAAATAATAGAAGAAGAAAAGGACGTAAAGTTTTATCTCATTAATATCCACTGATTCGTCAGTGGTTTTATTTTTAAAGGTGATATAGTGAAGAAAATAAATATATTAAAAGAAAGTCGAGATTTTGATAGAATAATAAAAACATCTAAACCATATAAATATAAGGACTATATAATATATATAGAAAAGAATACAAACGATGTTTATCATTTTGGAATTTCTGTAGGAAAAAAAATAGGTAATGCAGTAAATAGAAATAAAGTTAAAAGACAATTAAAATCTATTATTGACCAAAAAGACTATCAAAATAATTTTAATTGTATTATAATAGTTGGTAGGGGAATTAATGAAAGAACATTCGAAGAAAGAAAAATAAATTTATTATTTGCTTTACAAAAATTAAATATTATAAAGGAGAGTGCAAATGAAAAAAAGTAAAAAAGTATTACTATTATTAATATCAATATTATTACTTACAGGGTGTACTAAACAACTAAAAGATTCAAAAGGTAAAGTAGTAGTAGATGAAACAACTAAACAAACATTAGTAGAAAACGTATTGTGCAAACCATCACAACTTGCAGATACATATAAAAAAACAATAGAACAGAAAAAAATAGATTATAAAAAAATGTATGATGATGGAGATATATCAAAAAAAGAATATAATAAAAGAATAAATAATATGTTAGATATTGATAAGCTTCCTAGTTGTACAAAAATGTCAGCCTTTGAAGGTGGTTATGAAACATTATGGACAAGTGTATTTGTAAAACCACTCGCATGGGTAATAGTAAATATAGGAAAATTACTAAAAAATAGTTATGGGCTATCAATAATAATAGTAACAATACTTATAAAATTAATATTATTTCCAATAACATATAAATCATTGAAACAATCTGAAAATATGCAAAAAGCACAGCCAAAATTACAAAAAATAGAGAAAAAATACGCTGGAAAAACAGATCAACAATCAATGATGATGAAATCAAATGAGATGATGGCGGTATATAAAGAATTTAAAATAAATCCAATATCAGGATGCTTGATGGGATTTTTACAAATACCTTTATTCTTCGCATTCTATGAAGCACTTTATAGATTACCAATTCTTTTTGAAAGTAAATTTTTAGGATTCCACATGGGAATGACACCACTTGCAGGAGCTCAAATAGGAAATTGGTATTACTTAATATTACCAATACTAGTTGGACTTGTTACATATTTTTCATTCAAAATGAATAAAAATAGTATGGCGGGAGATCAAGCAAAACAAATGAATATGATGTTTAATATAATGATAATAGTAATATTTATAACATCATTTAGTATGTCAACAGCAATCATTATATATTGGGTAATAAATAGTTTAACAAGTATAATACAGGGGTTATTAGTTAAAAGGAGCAAATAATTATGATAGAAGTATTTAAATTTGAAGATGAAACAGAAGAACAATGTAGATTAAAATGTTTAGATGAATTAGATGTATACAATAATGAAATATTAACAAGAGAATATGAAGAAGATAATAAATATGTAATGGAAGTAGTAAAAAAAGAAGATGTTAAAGAATTTATAAAAAATTACTTAATGGAAATAACAAAACAAATAGGTATAGATACAAAATTTGAAATAAATGAAGACGAAGATATATTTAGTGTAAAAATGTTTTCAAATAACAACCCATTATTAATAGGAAAAAATGGAAGAACACTTACATCTCTTCAAAATTTATTAAGACAAACATTAAGTAGCAAAATTAAATTTAATATTAAAGTTAATTTAGATGCTTCTAATTATAAATTAAAGAAAGAAAATTTCTTTGAGAAAGATATAAAAAATATAATAAATGAGGTTTTAAAAACAAAATCAGAAACAAAATTAGATCCAATGAATTCATATAAAAGAAGAATAGTTCATAATGTAGCAAGTGAATATTACAATATAGAAACAGAAAGTTTTGGAGAAGAACCAAATAGATATGTAGTTATAAGATATGTAGAAAAATAGAGCTAACATTGTTAGCTTTTTTTATGTAATAAAAAAAATTACTTAAATAGTAATCTTTTTTATATCTATTTTTTATGATAGTTATTATTGTTTTTAATCTAATTTTTAAATTTTTAATTAATAATATAAAACTATTAAATATTTTTAAATATTATTAGGTTATTTTAAAAAATAATTTTTTCCTATTATATAATATGATTATTTATCGCATTACAAATTTTTTTATTTTTAAGATTATCATATATTTTTATATTTTTTATTTTCTAATTATTATATAAAAGATAATCTTTTTTAAATTCTGTTATAAATTCACTATTTTCAGTATATTTAAAAATATTTATTTTATTCCGATCAATTTCCTTTTCTATATATTCATCTCCATTAATTTTAACTAATAGTGTTAATTTTTTTCTAGCTTCAAAATAATTTTTATTAATACTGAAAATTACTAGATATTTTATTTTTTCATTACTACCACCATATAATGTTTTATAATCACTTACAGTTTGAAAACCAGCCTCTTCAATCAAGTCTTTGTTAATATCAACATAACCATAAAGCCCACCATATTCCTTTAAATCAGTTTTTAATTTTGCGTCAGAACCATCAATAGTAATATCTTTTTCTATATCACTTGATATAGTATAAGTCAAATACATAGATATTGAGCCATTATCATTTTCTTTATAATATATTTTTTCAATATCTACTAAATCATTCAATGAGTTTTTATTAGTTTTTTCACCACACCCAGTTAATCCAATAAGCATAACAAAAATTAATAAAATTAAAAATATTTTCTTTTTCATGACATCCTCCTTTATTATTATTTTTTTTTATTTTTTGTTGGCATTGGCGCATCTGCAGGTATTTTCCATTCCCTTCCAATTTTTTCTGGTTTGGCAATAAAAATAATTTTTTCTTCTCTACACCATTTAGCAATTGTTTTTGGAGTAACACCCCATTTTTCAGCAGCTTCTTTTGTACTCATGTATTTCATAAAACCCACCACCTTTCTTATAAAATTATCGTATAACATACAATTATTTGATACTAAATTGTCATAAATTTTACTAAATTTTCAATAGATGTTTTTTTCATTTCATAAGTTGGGTGAACATATAATTTTAATGTTATTTCAACAGAAGAATGACCTAAAATCTCGCTTAATGTTTTAATATCCATTTTTGATTCGATAGATCGAGTTGCAAAAGTATGTCTCAATGTATGAAATTTATTATTTTTGATATTACATTTTTTAAGCATTCTTGAATAAAATGATTCTAAATATCGTGGGTCATATAACTTTTCACTATTTGAAAGTAAAAAATAGTTATCTTTTTGTTGAAAATTTTTTAATATATTAATTATAAAATTTGGTATAGGTATAATTCTTTTTGATGTTTCACTTTTTGGTGTACTTTCCATTAAAACAGTTTTATTTTTACTATCATAATTTGTATTTTTAATTCTTTGAATTGTTCTTTTAATTATTAAGGACTTATTACTAAAATCAATATCTTCCCATTTTAAACCACATATTTCACCAACACGAAGTCCTGTATATAAACAAATAAGTAAACAAGTTTTACGAATATTTATTTTTTCTTTCAAAATAGATTCTAAAAGAGTTTGTTCTTCTTTAGATAATATAAAAATTGCTTTTTTAGGTAATTTAAATTTAATATCGCTTAAGTCTATATAATCACAATATTTATTATTATAAGCATAAGCCAAACTATTTTTAATTATGTAAACTAACTTTTTTTGGGTAGAAATTGCTATTCTATCTTTTAAAGAAATAAGAAATATTTTTATATTTTCTTTTGTTATTTTATTTATATTTATATTTCCAATTTTATCTTTTAAGTATAATGAAATTAAATGTTTATAATTTAATTTAGATTGTATTTTGATATTAGATTTACTATTTAACCAAAAATCTAAAATATTATTGTAAGTTATACTGTTATTTTTTTTCATTTTAACACCTCCTAGATATATATTTTAATAGAACAAATAAACAACATTACAAAAAATAGAAAAATATATTTCTTAATTTGTCGATTTATGATACAATTTAATTGTTAGAAATTATCGTTAAATTGTATGTTATACGTTAATTTTAAAAGGATTATGTATTTAAAACTCATATTCCTTTTTTATTTGCAATTATCAAAATTGTAGTGTATTATATACATATAAAAAGGAGAGATAAAATGAATGATACAATAGCCGCTATTTCAACAACTTTAGGCGTAGGTGCAATAGCAATTATTCGAGTAAGTGGAAATCAAGCAATAAAAATAGTAAATAAAATATTCAAAGGTAAAAATCTAGAAAAAGTAGAAAGTCATACAATTAACTATGGGTATATTATAGAAAAAGATAAAATAATAGATGAAGTATTAGTAAGTGTTATGAAATCTCCAAAAACATTCACAAAAGAAGATATAGTAGAAATAAATACACATGGTGGAATTGCTATTACAAATAAAGTACTTGAATTATTATTAGTTAATGGTTGTAGATTAGCCGAACCAGGAGAATTTACTAAAAGAGCATTCCTAAATGGAAGAATAGATTTAATAGAAGCAGAAGGAGTAATGGATTTAATAACTGCTAAAACAGAAAAATCTAGAAAACTTGCTATCAATCAAGTAAATGGTGAAGTATCAAAATTAATTCGTAATTTAAGAAAAAAAATAATAGAAATTCTTGCAAACATAGAGGTAAATATAGATTATCCAGAATATGAAGATATAGAAGAAATAACGAATGAAATGATACTTGAAAATATATATTTAATAGAAGAAGAAATAAAACAAATATTAAATAAATCACAAGATATGAAAATTATAAAAGAAGGAATTAAAACAATAATAATAGGAAGCCCTAACGTAGGAAAAAGTAGTATATTAAATAGATTATTAAATGAAGAAAAAGCAATAGTTACTGATATAGCTGGTACAACTCGTGATATAGTAGAAGGAAATATTCAAATAGATGGAATAATTCTTAATATAATAGATACAGCAGGTATTAGAAAAACAGATGACATAGTAGAAAGCATAGGAGTTAAAAAAAGTCTTGATTTAATAGATGAAGCAGATTTAATACTTTATGTTTTAAATAATAATCAAGAAATGAATCAAGAAGAAAAAGAAATATTAAAAAAAATAAATAATAAAAATCATATTATCATAGTAAATAAAATAGATTTAGAAAATAAAATAGATAAATCACTATTAAAAGAATATATAGAAATATCTATAAAAGATGATATAGGAATAGATAAATTAAAAAATAAAATAAAAGAAATATTTAATTTAGAACAGTTAGATAATCAAGATTTAACTTATTTAAGCAGTGCTAGAAGCATATCACTTTTAAAGCAAGCATTAGAATCACTAGAATCTGTAAAAGAAGGAATAAAAAATAAAATGCCAGTTGATATGGTAGAAATAGATTTAAAACAAATGTGGTCACTACTTGGAGAAATAATAGGTGAAACATATACAGATGAACTAATAGATCAATTATTTAGTCAGTTTTGTTTAGGAAAATAAATATGGATGAAGTAAAGTAAATGTTGGAAAAATTTAAGAGAAAATACAAGTTATACAATTAATTTGTATTTTTTTTACATAT
>CANQIV010000012.1 GCA_947624135.1 uncultured Bacilli bacterium
AAAAGACATGTGATGATTTTAGATAAATTAATAGACTATGAGAAGCTGAATAAATTCTAATTGAAGTGATAAAGTAAAAGTAGATCACATTCTTTTTATGTGTCTACTTTTACTTTATCACTTCACCCAAAAAACAATGACTTTACTTTTTTTATTTTGATATTCCAAAAAATATTATATTATGTTATAATAATTAAGGTGATGTAGTATGAAAAAAGAAAAATTGTTAGTAATTATAGTTCCAATATTATGCGTTTTACTTATAGGTTTATCATATATTAAAATAACTAAAGATTTAAAAGGTACAACAGAAGATTCAATTAAATTTAAAGAAGAATATGAATCATTAAATAATAAAAAAATAGATAGTACTAAATCTTATTTAAATATTAATATAGATTCAAAAAATATGATTAAATATTCTAATTATGATGAAATAATAGATGTTATAGAAAATAAAACAGGGATTATTTATTTAGGATTTCCAGAATGTCCTTGGTGTAGAAATTTAGTACCAGTACTACTTGAAGCAGCTAAAGAAAATAATATAGATACAATTTATTATTTAAACATTAAAAATGAAAGAGATTCTTGGGAAGTTATAGATGGTAATTTACAATATTCAAAAGATGAAAATAATAAAGAAATAAAAGGTAGTGAAGGTTATTTTAAATTGTTAAAAGTTTTAGATGAATATTTAAGTGATTATATAATATCATACGAAGATAAAACTTACGAGGTAGGTGAAAAAAGATTATACGCACCAACAGTAGTATTTGTTCGAGATGGAGAAATAATAGATTTGCACGTTTCAACTGTAGCATCTCAAGAAGATCCATATAAAAAACTTACTCAAAAACAACACGATGAATTATATAATATATTTGAAGATTCAATGAAAATTATGATTAATAGTACATGTTCACTTGAATCTTCTTGCTAAGCACTTTTAGTGCTTTTTTCAAAATGGAGGAATTATGAATTATCAAAAAGTTTTAGATGAAACCCTACAAGAAATAGAAAAACAAAACATTAAACCTAAATTATTATTACACGCTTGTTGTGCGCCTTGTTCATCATACGTAGTTGAATATTTAAGTAAATATTTTGATATAACAATATATTATTATAATCCTAATATATATCCTGAAAACGAATATAATAGAAGAATGAACGAACTTGTAACATTCTTAAAAAAAATTGAATTAAAAATAAATTTTATCGAAGAAAAATATATACCCGAAGAATATTATAATACCATTAAAGGTTATGAAAATTTAGAAGAAAAAAGTGAAAGATGCTATAAATGTTACGAACTTAGAATGGAAAAAGCATGTAAATATGCTAAAGAAAATAATTTTGATTATTTTACAACGACACTATCAATTAGTCCTTATAAAAATTCTATTTGGATAAATGAGATAGGAGAAAAATTAAGTAATAAATATAATATTAAATATTTATATTCAGATTTTAAAAAGAAAAATGGATATAAAAGATCATTAGAACTTTCAAAAATATATAATTTATATAGACAAGATTATTGTGGATGTGTATATTCATTTAATAAAAGAAAACAGGTGGAAAATGAAAAAGTTTGAGAGATTACAATTACTTATTGGGAATAAAATTGAATTAATAAAAATGAAAAAAGTACTTGTAATTGGACTTGGTGGCGTTGGAGGTTACGCTGTTGAAGCACTCATACGTAGTGGTATAGAAAACATAACTATAGTTGATAATGATGTAATATCGATATCAAATTTAAATAGACAAATTATGACTTATCAAGATAATATAGGTAAATATAAAACAGATGAAATAGAAAAAAGAATACTTAGTATAAATCCAAATGTAAAGGTTAAAAAAATAAACGAATTTATAAATCTTAACAATATAAATAATTTATTTGAAAACCAAATAGATTACGTAATTGATGCATGTGATACCATAACAGTAAAACTCGAATTAATTAGAATATGTAAACGCAAAAATATAAAACTTATATCTTCAATGGGAACTGGAAATAAAATGGATCCATCCAAATTAAAAATAATGGACATTAGAAAAACTAATTATGATCCGATTGCTAAAATAATAAGAAAAATGGTAAAACAAGAAAAAATAAAAGGTAAAGTAATGGTAGTTTGTAGTGATGAGATGCCATATACAAAAGTAACCAATACTATACCATCTAATTCATTTGTACCAGCTACATCTGGATTACTTTGCGCTAGTTACGTAATAAATGATATAGTAGGTGAAAGAAATGTTTAAAAGACTTAAAGAACTAATAAAAGAATTAAAAGGAAATATTTTAATAGTTGAATTAGATGATAAATTAATGGAAGAATTTAATAAAAATAATCAAGTAAATTTATTCAGCATTTCTTCAAATAAAAATTCTAATCCAAGAAAAACTAATTCAAAGAAAAAAATTACAAATAAAGGTAAAAATATTAATATAAAAAAATTAAGAAAATATATAAATAAAAATAGTACAGATGTAATTATTTGTAATATGAATGTAATGTTTAAATATTATAAATATTTTATAAAAGATAGTATATATATAAACAATAACTTAATTTATTTATATGCAAATAACGATATAGATAAAGACTATTTAATAAAATTATATAAAAGATATAAAGTAATTATCGAAGTATTTGATTATAAAGAAGGATATATATTAAAAATAGATAATACTAAAGGTAAAACTAACTTTTTTAAAGATAAAATTTTCTTTATTAAAGATACTTTATATAATATAGCAGAAATGATAGGAAATATATTAATAAGTTAATTGGAATATTTTAAAATATTTTAAATATAATATAGTGTATCATATTTTTGATACTTAGAAATGATAGTGGATGCAAGAAATTGCTTATCATTTCTTTTTTTGACAAAAAAATTACTATATATTTTGTATATTAATATTGGTGATATTATGAGAAAAAAATTTAAAACTAGAAAAAGAATAAAATTAAAAGGAATATTAATACTTATAATTTCAATATATACAATATGCGTTATAAGATCATATATATTAAATATAAAATTAATAAAATCTAACGAAAAATTTATTTATAACACATTATATAGTTCAAATAATTACGTATATTTAGATAAAGAAAATAAAAATATAGTAGGTAAAATAACAAACTATGTAAAAAACAACATATTTAATAATCCAGTATATTTCATAAAATCTCAATTAAATTATAACTATGATGACAAAAATGAAGATACAAAAGATGTAGCTTTTATGTACGAGAAAAATGAAATGCCACTTGTTTATATATATAATTCACATCAAGAAGAAAATTATAGTGTAAAATATTTAGAAGAATATAATATAATGCCAGATGTATTGATGGCTGCTAATATGTTAAAAGAAAAATTAGAAAACAAAAATATTAAAACAATAGTAGAAGAAGAAAATATATCAGAATATATGAGAAAAAATAACATGGTGTATGCTAAAAGTTATCAAGCAAGTAGAGTATTTTTAGAAAAAATTATTGATAAATATAAATCTATTAAATTATTTATAGATTTACACAGAGATTCAATTCCTCATGAATCAACATCAGTAAATATGGATGGAAAGGAATATGCAAAAATATTATTTGTAGTAGGTTTGGAACACGATTCTTATGAAAAAAATCTTGAAACAGCAAATAAATTAAACAGCATAATATTAGAAAAATATCCATTTCTTACACGTGGTATTATGAAGAAAAAAGGAACTGGAGTAAATGGAATATATAATCAAGATTTAAAAGAAAACATAGTACTAATAGAGGTAGGTGGTAATGAAAATAATATAGATGAAATTAATAATACACTTGATGTCTTATCAAATGTAATAGGAGATTATTTAAATGAAAAAGAACAATAAAAATAAAATATTTAAATTTATATTTATAGTATTTTTTATGAGTTTTTTAGTTATATATTTTTCAGAATTAACAGGTTATTATGAATATCAAAATTATAAAAAAGCAACTCTTACAGAAGAACAAATAAAAAAATTTGAAGAAGATGTTAAAAATGGTAAAGAGGTAGATATAAATAAATATTTAGAAAAAGAAGAAATAAAATATAATAATACATTATCTAAAATTTCTAATAAATTTTCTAATACTATAAGTAGTATAGTACAAAGTGGAGTAGATAGTACATTTAAATTTTTATCAAAATTTCTTGAAAATTAAAAAAGATAAACAAATTATCTTTTTTTAATATTATCATCCTTATTAAGAATTAATTCATCATTTTTAACTTTATATGTTTCAATATTATCAAGTAAAGCAGTATATATTTCTTCATCTTTTGGGTTTTCTGTATAAAGTAGTGATAAAGATAATCTTAAAAATTTTTTAATATCTTCATTACTATTTAAGAAAATTCTATAATTAATTTTTTCAACTTCAGTTAAATTAATTGGATGACCAATTTTTTTTGATAATTCTTTTACTTTAGTCGCAAATTCTTTATATTCTTTTAAAATTAAATTAGCTTCACTTAATAATTCTTTTTTAAAATTTTCATAATCCATATATTTTCACCTCTGAATGCCTTATATCCTATCATATTTTACATATTCTGTCAAATTATATCTTTTTTTAATATTTTATGATAAAATATATTTGGTGATTTAAAATGGAACAATTAACTCGTAGTGAACTTAGAAAAAATATAATGACTATATTATATCAAATAAACGTATATTCGTTAAATAAAATAGAATATAATGTAGATGACATCATAAAAACAGTAAATCCTATAGATAATGAATTTGTCAAAGATATCGTTTATGGAGTTATTACAAATAAAGAAAGTATTGATGAACTAGCTAATAGTTATTTAAATAAATGGACTATAGATAGATTAGGTAATACAGATCAATCAATACTTAGAATGTCAATATATGAGTTAATATATACAAATACCCCTAGCATAGTTGTAATAAATGAAGCAGTTGAATTAGCTAAAAATTATAGTGATGACAGCGTAAAAAATATGATTAATGGAGTATTAGATAAAATATACCATGAAAGGCTTGATAAGCATGAATGATAAATATTTGTCAGTAACAGCTATTACTAGATATTTAAAATCAAAATTTGAAAGTGATGTTAATCTTAGATTAGTTTTTTTAAAAGGAGAAATATCCAATATAAAATATCATACAACAGGACATATATATTTTTCAATTAAAGATGAAACAAGTAAAATAAATGCAATTATGTTTTCTAGCAACGCTAAAAAATTATTATTTAAACCAGTAGATGGTTCTAAAGTTTTAGTAACTGGTAGAATTACCATTTATGAAGCAACTGGTGGATATCAAATATATGTAGATGAAATGATAGAAGATGGTGTAGGAAATCTTTATATTGCTTTTGAAAAACTTAAACAAGATTTATCAAAAGAAGGATTATTTGATCAAAAATATAAAAAGTCAATACCAAAAATTCCAGAAAGAATTGGAGTCATTACCGCACCTACTGGAGCTGCAATTAAAGATATATTATCGACTATAAAAAGAAGATTTCCAATATGTGAAGTTATATTATTTCCTTCATTAGTGCAAGGTGATGGAGCAAAAAATGACATAGTAAAAAATATTAAACTTGCTCAAAATTATGATTTAGATGTATTAATTGTTGGTAGAGGCGGAGGTTCTATTGAAGACTTATGGCCTTTTAACGAAGAGTCTGTGGCGCGCGCAATATTTGATTGTAAGATACCAGTAATAAGTGCTGTTGGCCATGAAATAGATTTTACAATCGCAGATTATGTTGCAGATATGCGTGCTCCAACCCCAACAGGAGCTGCAGAACTTGCTGTTCCAAATATAACAGATTTAATAAATAACATAAATAATTTAAAAATTAGATTAAATGAATCAATAAATAAAAAAATAAATTATCAAAAATTATATCTAGATGGAATAAAAAGCTCATATGCTATTAAAAATCCATTAATAATGTATGAAAATAAAAAGCAAAAATTAGATATATTATTAGATAATTTAAATAAATCATTAGTTAAAAAATATGAAAATTCTAAACATAAACTTGAATTATTTAAAAATAATTATATTTTAAATAATCCTAAAATTTTATATGAAAAACATCAAAACAAATTATCTAATTTAATAGAAAAATTAGAACTCATAAATCCACTTGGAGTACTTAAAAGAGGTTATTCATTGACAATGCAAAATAATAAAATTATAAGTAGTATAGATAGCGTAAAATTAAATTCTAGCTTATTAATAAAAGTAAGTGATGGCGAAATAGAAGCAAATGTTATCAATATAAAAAAATAATTAAATAAGGAGTTATTATGGAAAAGAAAGAAAAAGAAATTAAATTTGAAGACAAAATTAAAGAATTAGAAACAATCGTAAATGAACTTGAATCAGGAGAAATTGATTTAGATACTTCGATTGAAAAATATACTAAAGCTATGTCTTTAGTAAAAGAATGCGATGAAAAATTAAAAAATGTCGAAGAAAAAGTTAGTAAAATAATACTAGAAAATGGAGAATTAGAAAACTTTGAGATTGAATAATTAATACCAAATTTGGTATTTTTTTCTTTTTATAATTTTTATATATTTTTTCATACTAAAAATGTAGTCTATATAAAGGAGTTGTTTTTATGTTTTTTAAAAAATTAAAAAATAAAACTCTCACACTTTTTCTAACACTTATTATTCCCATAAATACTTTTGCTTATTCAAGTAAAATAATTGCTGGCGGTGAAACTGTAGGTATAAAACTTAACACAAATGGTATATTAGTTGTAGGTTCCTATGAAATTAATGGCCATGATACTCTTATAGAATCTGGTTTAAAACAGGGAGATACAATAGTAAAAATTAATAACCAAGATGTTTCTACAATTGATAGTATGGTAGACATTATAAATAATTGTGATTGTAAAAGTTTAGATATTTCATATATCAGAGATAAAAATAAAAAAAATACAACTCTAAATCTATATGAAGATAAAGGTGTACTTAAAACAGGATTATATGTTAAAGATTCGATATCAGGAGTTGGTACACTTACTTATATAGATCCAAATACAAATCTTTTTGGAGTATTAGGACATGAAATAGCAGATGCAGAAACTGGTGAAATAATTGATATTAAAGATGGAACAATTTTTGATTCTAAAATAACAGGTATAACTAGAAGCAGTAAAGGAAAACCAGGTGAAAAAAATGCAATACTTTATAGTGATAAAGTAAACGGAACAATATATGAAAATACAACTAAAGGTATTTTTGGTAAATATACAAAAGAAATAAATAACTCTAAAATATATGATGTAGCAACTATAGATGATATAAAATTAGGAGATGCTAAAATACTTACAGTACTAGATGGAAACGAAGTAAAAGATTATTCTATAAAAATACTTAAAATAAATAATACAAGTAACAAATTAAAAAATATAGAATTTGAAATAACTGATAAAGACCTTTTAAATAAAACAAACGGAATAGTTCAAGGAATGAGTGGTAGTCCAATAATACAAGATAATTTTATTATAGGTGCAGTAACACATGTAGTAGTAGAAGACCCACATAGAGGATATGGAATACTTATAACTAATATGTTAGAAGAAGCAGAAAACTAGTTTTTTTAACTAGTTTTTATTTGACATTTATAAAAAATTTGATATAATATTACTTATTAATTTTAAAGGAAAAAGAGGGATTATTATGTATACTGAAAAAAGCATTATGAATTTTATCTTGACATATATAGAAGATGAAAAAAACTATGATTTAGCAAACAAAAATTTAGAACAATTAATAAATTATTTAAATAGTATAAATTACAAAGGTGAATATGATAATTCAATATTAAAAAATAAAAAAGTATGCAATATATTAAACATTATAATTGATAAAAATATAAATAATTTAGATGATTTTACTGATGATCATATATTAAAAGCATTAGTAGATAAATATTGTGAAAAACATAATGTAATACCAATTAGTAATTTAGACGATGATATAAAAGAAAATTCTATTGTTAATTCTTACATAAATTCATTTAGCAATTTTCCTTTGTTATCAAAAGAACAAGAAATAGAATTATTTGAAAAATATCATAATGGAGATGAAACAGCTAAAGAAAAATTAATTAATTCAAATTTAAAATTAGTTTTTAGTATAGCAAAAAAATATTATAAAAGAGATATGGATTTTTTAGATTTAGTACAAGAAGGTAACTTAGTATTAATTAGAGCAGTAGAAAAATTTGATTTAAGTAAAAATACAAAATTTTCAACATACGCATTTAAATGTATAAATAATTATTTAAGAGGTAAAGCATTTAAAAATAACTTACTTTATGTACCTAGAAATATGTGTGAATCAATTCAAAATTATCTAAAACTAAAAAATGAATTAATTAGTGCAGTTGGAATGGATTTAACACATGAAGAGTTATCAGAAGCTCTTCAAATACCTTTAGAAAAAATACAAATGTATGAAAATGTAATTAAAGATTTTATAAGTTTAGATTGCATAGAAGAAGATATAGCAAACGAAACGCCAAATGAAATGAGCAGATTAAATACTATATCAATGTTTGATGAAAATCAAGACATGTTTGAACTAACAATAAAAAATATAATGAAAAATGAAATAGAAGATTTAATTAATACAAGTAATCTTACAAAAGGCGAAATGCTTATTTTAAAATATAGATATTATTATGATATAAAGAAAAAAGAAATAGGTAGTATCTTAAATATATCTTTAAAAGATATAAATAAATTAGAAAAAAACGCTTTAAAAAAATTAATAAAAAACGATAAAATAGAAAAATTTGCTTTTTATATGAAAGATGTAGATGGAGCTTTAAAAACTATAAATAAAATTCAAAAAAAGAAACAAAAGAGGTGTAATAATGGAAAATAAAGAAATTTTAAAATCATTTTTAAATAATATAAATATATTCTCAACTTATGAAAAAAATTATAAAACATTTTTAGAATTAGTTTCATATTTAGAAACATTAGAAGATATAGATATTAATAATATAGAAATAATAGAAAACTCTAAACTTAATGAATTATTACAAAATATTGTAAATAATAATATGGATAAAATAAAAAACAACAAAATAAGTGAAATATGTAAAAGTGAAATAGGAATTAATTTAATAGATACTTATTGTATATTAAATAATATTTATGATAATACACAAGTATCTAACAATATTGATATATTAAATTCATATTTAAAATTAATAAATAAATATCCAACATTATCAAGAGAACAAGAAATAGAACTATTTGAAAAATATCATAACGGAGATGAAAAAGCAAAAGAAAAATTAATTAATTCAAATTTAAAATTAGTTTTTAATGTAGCAAAAAGATATTGTAATAAAGGTGTTTCTATTATGGATTTAATACAAGAAGGTAACTTGGTATTAATTAGAGCAGTAGAAAAATTTGATTTAAGTAAAAATACAAAATTTTCAACATTTGCATACGTATCTCTTGCAAGAGGAATGGACCAATCAATAGTAGATAATGGAAGAAATATTAAAATTCCAACTTACATGTATAATAAGTTAAAAAAATATTACGCTCAAAAAAAAGAATTAGAACAAAAATATAATAGAACTTTAACAACAAAAGAACTATCAAACGAATTAAATTGTACTCTAGAAGAGGTAGAAACATTAGAAAAACTAAAATTTGATACTGTAAGTTTTAATGAAATAATTATAGATAATTCTAAAAATAGAACTGTTGAACTTGGAAGCACAATTCCAGATGATGTAGACTTATATGAAAATTATGAAAAAAAATCACTACAGGAAAATTTATATAAATTATTATTAAATGTAGGATTAAATAAAACTGAACTTTATGTAATAAAAAGAATACTCGAAGGTGAAAAACTATTAGATATAGCTCAAGAGCTTGAACTTACTCATCAAAGAATTTCACAAATTGAACATAAAATATTTAAAAAAATTATAATGAGTGAAGGAATAGAAAAACTTGCAGTCTATATGGATGATGAAGATAAAGCACTAAATAATATTAAAGAAAAAAGAAAAAAATTTAAGAAAAAACATTAAAATATATAATATTGATATTTAACTTTTTTAAATATCTTTTTTTTGATATAATGTTAATGTGATATTATGAAAAAATTTAAAAAAATATATTTAGAAATAACTAATTCTTGCAATTTAGCCTGCACATTTTGTATAAAAAATAAAAGAGAAATAAAATTTTTAAACAAAGATGAATTTATATTTATATTAAAAAAAATTAAACCATATACTGATTATTTATATTTTCATATATTAGGTGAACCTTTATTACATAAAAATATTAATGAATTTATAGATATTGCAAGTAAAGATTTTAAAGTAAATATAACTACTAATGGATATTTAATAAATAAAATTAAAAATAACAATAATATAAGACAACTTAATATATCTCTTCATAGTTTTAATGATAAATATAATATAAGCTTAACTAAATATTTAGATAATATATTTGATACTATAGAAACTCTAAAAAACACTTATATTTCACTTAGATTATGGGTTAAAAATAAATATAATAACGACATAATTGACTATATCAATAATAAATTTAATTTAAACATAGATTACAATGTTGAAAATTATAAAATAAACAATAATTTATTTATAAATAATTTTCATGAATTTATATGGCCTGATTTAAAAAATAATTATTATAGTGAGAAGGGGAGTTGTTATGCTTTAAAAGACCATATAGGTATCTTATCAAATGGAAATATAATACCTTGTTGCCTAGATAGTGAAGGTGTTATAAAATTAGGAAATATATATAAAGATAACTTAAATAAAATACTTAAAAATAATAGAGTTATCAATATGATTAATGGATTTAAAAATAATAAAAAATGTGAAGAATTGTGTAAGCACTGTCAATTTATTCAAAAATAATATATACAAAAAATATTACATTATGTTATACTTGTATTAGGATGTGAGTATGATGAAGGATTTATTTTTATACAAGTTAATCAATGATGAATATATATCATTATCACTATTTAATAATATTAAAAAAAATTATAGTTCTATTATTCCAAATAATTTTAATTTAATTAATCACAATAAAAATGTTTTAAATAGAGAGTATAAAAAATATAAAAATTATTTTGATAATATGTATCTTAATATTGATTCTAATATTCATTTAGATGAAGAACAAGTAAAAGCAATATTATCAGATGAAGAATACTCATTGATACTTGCAGGTGCTGGAACCGGTAAAACTACGACAATAGTATCAAAAGTTAAATATTTAGTTGATGTAAAAAAAATAGATCCTAATAAAATTTTAGTAATAAGTTATACAAAAAAATCAGCAGATGAACTAAAAAGAAGAATAAACATTGATTTTGATATTCCAGCTAAAATATCAACATTTCATTCAATAGGATATGAATATATAAGAAATTATTTTAAAACTAAAAAGTGCTACGTAGTTGATGAAAATTTAAAAAGAAACATATTTTTAGATTATTTTAAAAAATATATATTTCCAAACAAAAATAGTGTAAAGGAAATGATAGACTTATTTAATAGTGATGATTTACATATAAAATGGGTGTTTGGGGAATTTTTTAAAGAAAATTTCGATAAATATGATAATTTTGATGAATACTTTAAAGCATATAAAGAAAATAAAAGATTAAAAGTTTCAAACTTAAGAGAAAATATCGAAACTCAATTAGAAAAAGATTATAACCAAGAGTATATATATACGATAAATGATGAATTAGTTAAATCAAAAGGTGAAGCTATAATAGCCAATTACTTATTTATGCATAATATTCCATATAAATATGAAAAAATATATAAAGAAATATTAGATGATTACAAAATATATAAACCAGATTTTACTTTAAATTTAGGTGGACAAGAGGTATATTTAGAATATTTTGGATTATCAAATTATAATGGAAAAGAAGGAAATACATATAGAAAAATCATGGATAGAAAAATTAAATATCATGAAAAACATAAAAATTTATTTATAAAAATTGAATCCATGAACGATGAAGATATTATAAATACTTTAAATATTGAACTTAATAAATTAGGATTTAATATTAATAAAAAAACAGATGAAGAAATTTATGATGCTATATTGAATAGAAATCCACTTGCTGAATTATATCCATTAAATGAATTATTTTATAATGTAATAAGTGCTTTAAAAGCATCTCCAAATAGAAAGAACTTTAAAAGTACTGTAAAGCAATATATTGATAATTTAAATAATGAGCAAAAACTAATATGTAAAAAACAATTTAATTATATTAATGATTTTTATATCTATTATCAAGATTTTTTATTTAATTCTCCAAATAAATACGGAATTGACTTTGATGATATGCTTTATTATGGTAAAGAATGTATTTCAAGATTAAATAGAGAAGAATTTGATTATAAATATTTAATTATTGATGAATATCAAGATCTTTCATTAGAAAAATATTCTCTAGCTCAAACTATAGTAAATAAAAAACATTCAAAAATTGTAGCAGTAGGTGATGATTGGCAAACAATATATTCATATAGTGGTTCTAAAATTTCATATATACGTAATTTTCAAAAATATTTTCCTAATTCAAAAATTTTAAATATAACTAAAACATATAGAAATAGTCAAGAATTAATAAATTATACTGGTAATTTTATAATGAAAAATAAAGACCAAATAAAAAAAGAATTAATTTCAAATAAAAGTTTAAATAAGCCTATAAAATTTATATTTTTTGCTGAAGGAGAAGAAATATTAACACTTAAAAAAGTAATTAATAATATCTATAAAAACAATCCAAATCAGGAAATCTTAATATTAGCAAGAACAAATAATTCAATTAAAGATATATTTAATGATCAAGACTTTTTTGACGATTTAGGTACAAAAGTAAAATTTATGAATTATAATGATTTAATTATTAATGCGATGACCATACATAAATCAAAAGGGCTTACCGCAGATCAAGTAATCATTATAGGTTTAAATCAATATTTTCCAACAAATGAATATTACAAATTTTGGATGATTAATCTATTTTCTAATAAAATTGAAAAAGAAGGAATTGCATTTGCTGAAGAGAGAAGGGTTTTCTACGTTGGACTTACAAGAACTAAAAACTATGTTTACTTACTTGTAAATAAAAATGAAAAATTACGTAGTCCATTTATTAATGAACTTTATAATATAATAAAGGAATTTAATAATCAAACATAATAAAAATATGGTATAATTACTTTAGGAGGAGTATTATGATAAAAGAATTTAAACAATTTATTTCTAAAGGTAATGTTGTTGATCTTGCAGTAGGTGTTGTTATTGGTAGTGCTTTTGGTAAAATAGTTAGTTCTCTTGTAGATAATATTATAATGCCATTAGTTGGAATTTTAATAGGAGGTATTGATTTTTCTAATTTAACTTGGAAAATAAAAGATGCCACTATAGAATATGGAATATTCTTACAAAATATAGTTGATTTTTTAATAGTAGCTTTCTGTATATTCATGGTAATTAAAGCATTTAATAAATTAACTAAAAAGAAAGAAAAGAAAGAAGAAGCACCTAAAAAATCAGATGATGTAGTACTTTTAGAAGAAATAAGAGATTTAATGAAAAAAGAGAACAAAAAAACAACTAAATCAAAATAGTTGTTTTTTTATGCAAAAATTGCTAAAACTGTCGTTAACAACATTGCAAGTATTAAAATTATTATTATTACTTTTTGAACAGTTTTATTCATAATATCTACCTCAATATAATTATAATATATTTTAAATAAAAATGGAATAAAAAAAATTTTTTTTAATAAACTTAAGTAAGAGGCGATAATATGAAAAAACTAATGGACAAACTAATAAACAATATAAGATTTGATAAAAGATATGTATTATTTTCAATTGTATTGGTAATACTAGGAATAGTAACTGGCTCAATTTTTGTAGTAATATTAAATAATAGTGATAAATCAATTGTTATAGAATATATAACGTCATTTATCGAAGAATTAAAAAATAATAATTTTAACTATATAGAAACATTAAAAAACACTTGTATAATTAATTATTCATTACTTATTATAATATCAATTATAGGTTTTACTTATTTTTTAATGCCCTTAAATATATTAATTTTATTTTATAAATCATTTATTATTGGATTTAGTTTATCATCATTTATTTTAGCATACAAATTAAAAGGATTAGTAATAAGTATATTTTATATATTCCCACATTTAATAATTAATATACTATTATTTTCGCTTTTAGTGGCGTTTACAATTAAATTATCACTAATAATGATTAAATGTATTATACAGAAAAAACAAGTAAATATGAGGGCTTATTTTAATAAATATTTTAGTATATTAATTTTATTTGCTATATTTATAACAATTACATCACTATATGAATCTTTTGTAGCGCCTTCTATTATCAAATTTTTTGTTAAAATTTTAATATGATTTTCAAATTTTACCTTCACTTTACACTTGACAAATGTAAATAATGTGATAAAATTATAGTTGGAGGGTAAGAAAATGAAGACTAAGTTAACAGATTTGTTACATGATATTGGAATTTCTAAAGTAAAATTAGCTAAATTTTTAGGAGTTTCTAGACAAATGATTTATAATTATCTTGAATTAGATGATTTAAATAAATGGCCTAAAGATAAAAAAATATTATTATTAAATTTATTTGGAGTAAAAAAGCCAGAAGAACTTGATGATATCAAATTAGATACTGATTATATAACAGAGGTTGAATTAAAATTAAATAGTTTGTGTAGTAATAAAATTGATGAATGCGGTAGAGTAGGGAACGATTTTTTAAGTGGAGTAAGTATAAAAAATCAAGAACTATTTATTGGAATAATGGATTTAGTTAAAGAATACCTAGAGGATGATGGCGAAGAGGGTAGAAATATAGTAAATTATTTTTACCATTATTTACAAGCAATTAATAATACTAAAGAACTTAAATATATATTAGCTTATGTAGCCAAAGAAACTGGTTTTGAAAAACCAATGGAATTTGTATTTGAAGAAGATGAACAATTCATTTTTGAAAGTGTAATGTTCTCTGCAATGGTTTTATATAGAAGCGGTAAAGCATCTAAAAGTAAATTAGCTGAATCTCATAGAAGATTTGTAAATCAAATAGAACAAAAAATTGAAGATAAATTAAGTCGTACTATGGAACTTAATAATATTAGAACACAAGCTTTAAAAGAATTAGGATACACTGAAATAACTAATGATAATGCTGCTGAAGTATTTGATAAAATATCTGAAATAGAATCAAGAAAAACAGCTTTTAAAAAATTAGGAGATTAATTTTTTGCTATACTTCCCCTACTTTAATTTTTTAATTTTGGTAGGGGAGTTTTATTTGCAATTGATAATGGAGAAAGTATCATAAAATTTATTTTCGATTGCTTAAAATTAATGATAATAAAATAATATATTATAAATATATTATAAATATATAATAAATAATTATAATTTAATATTGTATGGTTAATCATAATCAAAATCATTTATTAAGCTTATCACTAGTAATAATAAGAATATAACATAAAAACTATAATAAGTAGATAAATAATTAATAAAAATTATCGATAAGTTATTCAATTATATTTAAAAGCTTAAATTCCTATAATATATATTATGTTAACTTGTTAAATTGAATTATCTTATATGATTCATCTTTCTTATCATTCTTCTCTTTCGAAAATAAATTTTATAATACATTATAAATCATTTATTCTTTTAATCTATAATACATCTCAAAATACTTTTAATTATTAAAAATGTCAATACTTTTTATATGCATATAAAAAAAATTATTGTTAATACTATTAATGGGTGATTTAAATGAAAAGAAGTAAACAAGAATCTAATATGAATTCTAAAAGTAATAGTATGAATAAGACTAATACTACATCATCTAGTTCAAAGAAAACTGATGCTAGATCAAATTCTGATTTAGATTGTAAATAACCCAAAAAAAGAGATTAATTTAAATCTCTTTTTTCCTTAAAACTTTTAAGCGCTTTAGATATTTGGTCAGGACAAGATGTATTTTTAAATCCACATTTTATACCGCTCAATTTTTCTATAACATCGTCTATTTTTTGATTTTTAACAAGCGCTCTAATACCTAAACTATTTCCAGGACATCCTCCAATTACTTTAGCATCCAAAATAATATCATTATCTATTTCAAAAATCATTTTAGATGAGCACACGCCTTCAGGTTTATATTCAAATGTTTCCATACTGCTACTCCCCTTTTCTAATTTTAACCAAATAATAAGTGATTAAATATCATTATACTTATTCCAATTATAAAGTAAATAACTGTATTTTTTTTATTATAATTAAATGATTCTTTATAAAGTTCATTTATACCTATATTAATCATCATCCCAGCAATTATAGAATATATTATTCCTAATATTGTATTATTAATATATTTAGATAAAAATAAATAAGAAATAATAGCGCCTAATGGTTCAGATAAACCTGATATTAAAGTATAAATAAATGACTTTAATTTATTGTTAGTCGAATAATATATTGGAATGCTTATTGATATACCTTCTGGTATATTGTGTAGCGCAATAGCAATAGCAAGTGTAATACCAAGGTTAACATTTTGAGTCGTTGTTATATAAGTAGCAATACCTTCTGGTATATTGTGTAGCATTATAACTAACATAGTAATTATACCTAATTTATACAATTTTGTACCATTTTTAGACTTTTTTTCCACCTTACTATCAACCACACTAGAAATAATAATTCCCAGTAAAAACCCCATTAAAATCAAAAATAAGGTATATATTTTATTATAATCATTTATTATTAATAAAAATGAATTAGGAATTAAATCTATTATAGATATAGTAATCATTACTCCACTAGCAAATCCTAGAGCTTTACTGATAACACTATCCCTACCCTTTTTAATATATATGAATAAAAAACCTATTAAAGTAGATACACCTGCTAAACTAGATAAAATAAATGCATACATATTACTAGACATAATATCACCAATAAATTTTATGTATTAAAAAATATTAAATACTATATATAATTTTTGGTATACTAAAATTTACACAATTATTATTTATATAATCAATTATTTTTTGATCAGTTTCATCATCGTAGTGTAATCCATCTGGTAAATTAAATATCATATCATTATAAGAATCACAATACTTAACATTAGATAAATTACCTTTTTTAATTTTATCAATAAAATAATTATTAAATTCTTCTATTTTTTTATTTGTTCTATTGTTACATTCACAAAATTTTTTATATATTCTACTTTCATCTATTGGATTTACAGATAAAATATAAAAATTTACATCAGTATATTGTTTAATTAAATTATTATAAATTTTATAGTAATCTTTAGCTCTTGTTGTTATATTAAGATTTTTATAATCTATATCATTAACTCCTAAATTAAATATTACATGATATTTATAATAATCTTTTTTATTGTTTAAAATTTTAACTAATTCAGGAACACCAGTAGTTTTTAACCATTCTATAGTTGCTCCACTTTTAGCATCAAATATGAAATTATTTGGTATATTTAATTTATATTTTTTATCATAAATAAATTCCATTCTAGAATCTCCAACTATTACTACTTTATCAATTATAAAATTATTATAACTTGTTTTATAATAATAATTTGAAATATTATCACTATATTTTTTAAAACTAAATAAACTTATTATTACAAATATAATAATAGTTATTAATAATATTTTTTTCTCATTTAAAACATACTTCATAAACATCACACTTAATTATTTTACCATTTTAGGTTAAGTATTACAATAAATTAAGAAAAATTTATATTAATTTTACATAAAAAAATGAAAACTATTTTTGAAGTTGTCAATAAAAAGTAGACACTAAAAAAGTAATTATTTAAAACCTAGTTGAGTTCGATATTCAACTGGGTTTTTATATCGAAGTGCATATGATGGTCTAAAATTATTATTATCCCAAACAATATCATCAATAAATTCTTGAACTGTGTTATAATTATTTATGTCAAAATCAATATACATTTCTTTCTTAATCCAGCCATTTTTAGATTCGATAACTGGATTATCTGTTGGTGTTCCAGCTCTAGACATAGATCTGGTAACTGTATAAGAATTAAATATATTGTTAAATGACACTGAGGAATATACTGCTCCTTGATCTGTGTGAACGATTGTTTCAAGGTCTTTATATCCTCTTTTTATTTTGTTATTTAACATATTTTTTAATGCTTCACGATGATTTATAACTCCATTCCCACACATAGAATCTCTTACATCATATCCAACTATTTCATTATTAAAAACATCTAAATAAAATGTCCAATCATATTTCTTCTTTTTAAAATAAAATGAAGTTGTATCTGAAACAATCTTTTCAAATGGTCTTGTAGTTTTCCAATTATGTCCAATTAAATTTTCGTATTTGACTGATTCTTCTCCAGGTCTTTTGTATTTATAATGTTTTGCTTTTGATTTGATTTTTAATGCTTTGCATACTTTATGTACTAAATTGTCACTTACTATCCATCCTGTTTCATCTAATATTACTTTTCTTATTCTATGATAACCATAACTAGGTTTTCTTCTATGTATATCTTGAATTAATTCTCCTAAATCTTTTCTATTTATTTCGTATATATTTAAAGTATCTTTATTTTTTAACCATTTATAATATCCAGATCTTGATACTTTCATTATTAAACATAAAGATTTTATATTATATTCTTCACTTAACAATTCAATTATTTCAAATTTAACTTGTGTTATTTCGTGAATTTTACAATTGTACCATCTCCTTTCATTAGGTATCCTTTTTTTAATAATTCATTCTCAATTCTTAATTTCATATTTTCATATTCTAATTGTTCTTCTTTTGTTAATTTCTTCTTATTTTGATATTTACTTAATGGATTACCTGGATTTTTTTTATTTTTTAAACCTTCCATACCATTTTCTCGATATTTCTTTAACCATGCATAAAGTAATCCTGAATTAACTCCTGTTTCTTTAGAATATGTCCATATACCTTTTTCCATTTTTAACAATGGTTCAATTAATTTATATTTTTCTTCTGCTGTCCAATGTTTAAACTTTTGACCTTTTGTTGCCATTTTTATCATCTCCTCTTTTTAATTATATCAAAAATAAAAGCATACACTTTTTTTGTGTACACTTTTATCTTACAACTTCAAACTATTTTTTCATTTTTTTTAATATTTCTTTTTCTTTATTTTGAACTCTATTTGATTCTATTATTTTTTGAATTGATTTATTAAAAGTCCAATTATCTAATTTATTATTATTTAAATATTGAAGAGTTTTATCTTTAAATTTAATGTAGCAAATACTAACTAACCAAGCTATACTCATTTTAACATAGTATTCATCTTTATAATTTTCTAATAATTTAAATATTTCATCAATATAATCAGATTCAATATAATAATTTAATAAAAGGACATATCCAAATCTATTTATCCAAGAATTATTGCTTTTTAAATATTTTTTTATTTCATTAAATCCTTCTTTTTTATTTTTTTTAAATATTTTCAAATTTGAAACTGTTAAATCACATATCGCCCAATTATTTATATTTGGTAAAAATGCATTTATAAGTGTTTTAATACTATTAAAATCAAGTTTTAAATATCCAAGCAATAAACCATGTATTATATTTTCTTCATATAGAATATGTCTATTAGATTTTATAAATTTTTCGTAATCATTTATAGATATTTGTTTTGCTATTTTTTTTAATATTTCTGTTCTTATACCTATTAAATTGTCAGTTAATATTAATTTTTTATGAAATTCTTTATATTTTAAATCTTGAAGACTATATAAATATTCAATAAATTCATTATACGTCATACTAATTTATCTAAAAAGCTCTCTCCTACCTCTGGCATTTTTACATTAAAATTATTAGCTATAAGAGCTCCTATATCACTAAAACAATTTAGATTGTCTAACCTTTTTGGTTCTTTAAATGATTTTGAATAAATTAGTACTGGGGTGTTTTCTCTTGTATGATCTGTACCTCTAAATGATGGATCATTACCATGATCTGCTGTTATTATAAGTAAATCGTCTGGTTTTAAATTTTCTTTAATTGTTGGTATAAAATCATCAAATTGTTTTATTGCTTTTGCATATCCTTCTATATTTCTTCTATGACCATATTTTGTATCAAAATCATTTAAATTAGCAAAACATAATCCTTTAAAATCTTCTTTTTCTGTTTCTATTATTTTATTAATACCATCTAAATTATCTTTTGTTTTAGTGCTTCTTGTAATACCACAATTATTAAATATATCACTTATTTTACCTATTGCGTATACCTCATAACCAGAATTTTTTAAATTATCAAGAACTGTATCACTTACTGGATTTAAAGCGTAATCATGTCTATTTGCTGTTCTTGTAAAGTTACCTGGAGTTCCTATATATGGCCTTGCGATTACTCTTCCAACTTTCCATTCATCTTTAAGAGTTAACTCTCTTGCAATTTCACAATCTTTATATAATTCATCAAGTGGGATTATATCTTCATGTGCGGCTATTTGTAATACTGAATCTGCAGATGTATAAACTATTAAACTACCACTTTCCATTTGTTCTTTTCCTAGTCTTTCAATTATTTCAGTTCCTGAAGCATTACAATTTCCTATAACTTTTCTACCAGTTCTCTTTTCTAATTCACTAATAAGTTCTATAGGAAATCCTGTTTCAGTAAATGTTTTAAATGGTATTAATGTTCTTATACCCATCATCTCTAAATGACCTGTTAAAGTATCTTTTCCATTAGATTTTGGTAAAGCTTTTGTGTAATAAGAATCTGTATTTTCTACATTTTTATAATTTACTAAATTTAAAAATCCCATTTTTTCTAAATTAGGATAATCAATTGGATTATATTTTAATATATGTCCTAAAGTAGATGCACCTACATCGTTAAACTTAGCAGCATCTTCTGCTTCTCCTACTCCAAGAGAATCACAAACAATTAAAAATATTCTATTAAATTTCATAACTACCTCCATTATTATTCTACCACATTTTATTTATTTTTACTTTTGTTTTTTATTAAATTATAAAATTAATTACCATGTGGGTGATACTGATTATAATTATTCTTTAATTCTTCATTTGTTATATGAGTGTAAACTTGTGTTGTAGATATATCTGAATGTCCTAAAAGTTCTTGTATAGTTCTTAAATCAGCGCCATATTTTAACATGTGACTTGCAAATGAATGTCTTAATGTATGCGGTGAGATATCTTTATTTATATTTTTTTCTCTACTAATTTGTTTTATTATTTTAAAGAATCCTTGTCTAGTCATTTTATTACCATGATTATTTAAAAAAACATATTCATTAATATTTTTTTTAAGCATAGAATTTCTATATTCATTTATATATTTCAATAAATATTCTTTAGCGTAATCCCCTATTGGTACTACTCTTTCTTTACTACCTTTTCCAAATATTCTTACAATATCTTGACTAAAATCTATATCTTGAAGCTTTAAATCTACTAATTCTGAAACTCGAAGTCCTGATGAATACATAAGTTCTAACATGGCTTTATTTCTATAACTAAATGAATCAATTAGTTTTATATCTAGTAATTTATCTACCTCATCTGGCGATAATATATTTGGTAAACTTTTTTGTGTTTTAGGCATATATAAAGTATCAGAAATGTTATTTTTTATTATTTTTTCGATAACTAAATATTTATAAAAACTTTTTATACATGATATATTTCTAGATATTGATTTTTCGTTTAAATTTTGTTTACTTAAATATTTTATATATTCTTTTAAATCATTACTAGTGATATTGTTTATATTTTTGTTTTTAAAATATAAAGTAAATTTTTCTAAATCAATATTATATGAATCTATTGTATTTTTACTATAATTTTTATCTATGAGTAAATATCTCAAATAATCATTTTTAATATTTTCTAAACACATATTATCACCATAATTATTATAGCACTTTTTTTATATTTTAAGTTTATATAATTTAGTTTTTTTACATTTTATGTTAAAATAATAGTGGTGATGTTATGGAACCTTTAGCTATTTCTTTAAGACCTAAAAAATTAGATGATGTTATAGGTCAAACTCACTTAATTGGTGAAGGTAAAATTTTAAGTAATTTAGTTAAAAATAAAAAATTATTTTCTATGATTTTATATGGTAAACCCGGTATTGGTAAAACTACTATAGCAGTATCATTAGTTGAAGAACTTGGGCTTAAATATAGAATGCTTAATGCGACTATAAATAATAAAAAAGATTTTGATACTGTAGTTGAAGAAGCAAAAATGTATGGTGAACTTGTAATTATAATGGATGAAATACATAGACTTAATAAGGATAAGCAAGATTTACTTTTACCATATTTAGAAAGTGGATTAATTATTTTAATTGGTATGACTACATCTAATCCTTATCACTCTATTAATCCAGCAATACGTTCTAGATGTCAAATTTTTGAACTTAAAGAACTAACTAGTGATGAAATTAAAATTGCGATTAATAAGGCAAAAACTGTATTAAAAGATATTTCTATTGATGATGAATCAATTGATTATATTGCTAATATATCTAGTGGAGACCTTAGATATGCATATAATTTACTTGAAGTTTCATACTACTCTACTGATAAAAAAGTAACACTAGAATCTTTAAAAAATATAAGTAATAAACCAAATTTATTTCATGATAAAAATGGTGATGGATATTATGATGTAATAAGCGCTTTTCAAAAAAGTATAAGAGGATCTGATGTGGATGCCTCTCTTCATTATCTTGCAAGACTTTTAGAAGCTGAAGATTTAGATATTATATTTAGAAGAATGAGTGTTATTGCATACGAAGATATTGGATTAGCAAATCCTGTTATGGGAATGAAAGTTGATGCTTGTATTAATGCTTGTGAAAGATTAGGGTTACCTGAAGCTAGAATTCCACTTGCAGAAATGGTTATTGAACTTGCTTTATCTCCTAAATCTAATAGTGCGTATCTTGCTATAGCTGATGCAATGAATGACATTAATAAAGGAAATACTGGTAATGTACCTAATCATATTAAAACTACATCTAAAGATTATAAATATGCTCATGATTATCCAAATCATGTTGTTAAACAACAATATTTACCTGATAATTTAGTTGGTAAAAGATACTATAAACCGCAAAATAATAAAAATGAATTGAAGCTAAAAGAAATTAATGATAGGTTAAGAAAAATTATTGATGAATAGTTGACTTTAGAGTACTATTTTGATATTATAAATAGTGTTAATAGGAGGAATGTTATGAATACTGAATTCAATGACTTCGATACTGAGGACTATAATAAATTTTTAAAGTATTTGATTGAAAAAAATGATTTAAATACTAATGAATTAGAATCAATTGAGGATATGATTAAATTAAAAAATGATATTGAAAGATACAATAAAAATTCTGAATTAGAAGATAATAATGAAAGACATATTAAAAAAAGTTAGTACTTAAACTAACTTATTTTTTTTGCTTCTTCTATACTTAAATAATTTCTAGTTTCCTCTACTGCTTTATTGTAATCTTCTTCACTTACTTTAAAATATTTTTCAACTATAGGTTCAAACCAATTGCTTTTATCCCATAAATACATTATTTTTGTCATTTCTTCACCTTTTAAATTATATTTATCAAAAGTTAGAATTTCGTTTTTTAATGCTGTTAAATAAAATGAATATATTTTTTGTATTAAAATACGAATTTTGCTTTCTTTGACAGAACCTTTTTCATTTTGATCCAAATTTATTTTTGTAATTTCATCAAAATTTTCTATGTATTCAATAATTTCTTTTTCTGATGCATATTTACCTAAATTAGATAATAGAGAAACTAAATCAGCATTAAAATAATATTTTTGCATTTTGCTTTTTCCTACAATGATCTCTAGTGGTTCAATTGCGTGAGTTTCTATTATATATGAATTATTACACTTACCCTTAAAATATCTTTTTGTTAAATATTGGGTATAGCCTTCGTTAATACCACGACAAAATTCAGCTTTCTTTGTTTTATTATAATAATTAAATCCTGATAAATAAGCGTTTTCAGTATTTTTAGAAGAAGATAAATGCATTAATTCGTGAAAAGCACTTTTTTCTGTTAAATAATAAAATGAAAGTCGATAATTTTCATTAATATCCCTAACTTGAACACAGCCATTAAATGTATTTTCTCTTTTATAATTTAAATATCTTGTTTCATTTTTAGGAACATTTAAATCAAAACTTGTATCTTTAAAATTTTTTACAAATAAACTATTATCAAATTCTCTACATTGTTCAGTTAATGTTTTTAAAAAATATGTTACTATATCATGAAATCTTAATTTATCATCTTTAGTAGAGTTTATTTTATTTTTATTTATCTTAATATTTTTTACTGAATTTTCTCTATCAACTATAACTTTATTTTTCAAAAGTATTATTTCTATATGTGTACTTATATCCTTTAATTTTTGTTTCATATTTCCTCCTAAAGTTCTAATATAAATAATTCTAAAGATAAATTTTTATCTTTTTCGCCTGTTTTTATTCCAATATCTAGATTAGCTAAATCATTTAAATATTTTAATAATATTTTATGGTTATATTTATAACCTGCAACTATGGCTAAATGTACTGGATATTTGTGTACTTTAAGTATTTCTGATATGTCATCTTCTGTATATCCTTTTTTAGCTAGTATACTTGCTTGATACATTAATCTAAATTTGCTTGATAAAAGTGCGATTATTTTAATAGGTTCTTCATTTAATTTTAAAATTTCTTTATATGTTTTAATAGCGTTTTCTTTATTTTTATTTATTATATCATCTACAAATTTAAATATATCAACATTTATATTTTCTACTGTTAAATCTTCTATATCTTGTCTAGTTATAATTTTATCGTCAATTTTATATAATTTTAGTTTTTCTACCTCTTTATATATTATTTCTAAATTATTACCTACTCTATTAATAAAATATTCTAAATCATCACTACTTATTTTATAATCTTCAAACATATTTTTAACACTACTATTTATATATTTTAAAGCATTAAATTCTTTTATTAATCCATTATTTTTTATTAATTTTACTATTTTTTTTGTATTATCTATTTTATCGCTATTATTAATAAAAATTATATTTACATTTTTATTAGGATTATTTAAATATTCTTCTAATAAAGGAATATCATCTATTTTTTTAGTTGTTCTTGAAAATATTGAAGAATTTTCTACTATTATTAATTTATCAGTAGAAAAAAGTGATATTGTATTTGCATCTTCTATAATTTTTTTTATTGTATCAATTTCTAAATCGTATTTTGAAATATTGATATCATCTATTTTTAGTTTATTTATTATAGCTTTTAATTCGTTATTTATTAAAAATTGTTCTGTTCCATATAATAAATAATTCATCATATCACCTACTTTATTTCTTCTAATTTTACGCTTACCAGTTTACTTACTCCTGATTCTTGCATTGTTATACCATATAATGTATCAGCATATTCCATAGTTTTTTTCTTGTGTGTTATTACTATAAATTGTGTTTTTTCTTTTAATTTTTGTATATATTCACCAAAGGCTTCAACATTAACCTCATCTAGTGCGGCTTCAACCTCATCTAATATAGAAAATGGAACTGGTCGAGATTTTAGTATAGCAAATAACAAACTAATAGCTGTAAATGTTTTTTCTCCTCCAGATAATAAACTGATACTTTTAAGTGTTTTTCCGGGTGGTGAGGCTATTATTTCAATTCCTGTTTCAAGTAAATTAGAAGAATCAGTAAGTCTTAATTCTGCAGTTCCACCTTTAAATAGTTCTTTAAATGTAGATTTAAAATTTTCTTGAATAATTTTAAAAGTTTTTAAGAATTCTTGTTTCATTATAGCATCCATTTCATCAATTATTTCAAGAAGAGTTGTTTCTGCTTTTACTAAATCTTCTTCATTATGAATTAAAAATTCGTATCTTTCGCTTACTTTTTTATATTCTTCTGGAGCCATAATGTTGACAGGTCCTAAATCTCTTATTTTTTTCTTTAATGTATTAACTTTATTACGAGCTATATTTTCTTCTATTTCAAGTTTATACATGCTTATTGCTTTTTCGTATGTCATTGAATATGTTTCATTTAATGTATTAAGTAAATTATCTAATTTTACATCAGATCTATTTATTTCTATTTCAAGTTGTCTAATTAAATTATTTTTTTCATTATATAAACTATTATCTTTTCTAATATTATGTTCAAATTCTTCAAGTTCACTATTTAGTTTTAATTTAGTTTTATTTAATACATCTATATCAGATTCTACTTTTGATTTTTTATTTAATATTTCATAATATTCTTTTAATATGATTTCTTCTTCTTTGTCTAAAGTCTTGTTAAGAGTATTTTTATTGTTATCTATTTCTAATTTAATTTCTTCTAATTTTTTATTTTTTTCAAGTATAATATTTTTTTTAGAATTAATATTTTCTTGTTTTTCTATTTTTTCTTTATTTAATAAATATAATTTATCTTCGAGTGCTTTTATATCATCATCTATTTTATTTATATCATTTTCTATTGATTGTTGCTGATTTTCTAACTTTTCTTTGAGTTTTAGATTGTTTTCAAGTTCATATTTATCTGTAATAATATTTCTAACTTTTATATTACCACCTGTAAGTGAACCACCTACGTGTAATACCTCTCCATCAAGAGTAACTATTTTATATTTATAATTTATTTTTTTACTTATTATATTAGCGCTATCTATATTATCTACTACAATTACATTACCTAATACATTTTTAATTATATTAGAGTATTTAGTATCATATTGAACAAGAGAGCTTGCCGTATTTATAAAACCATTTTCTTTTTTTAATATATTTAAAGTTTCATTATCTATAAATTTTTCTTTAATTATATTAAGCGGAAAAAATGTTACTCTACCCATATTATTATTTTTTAAATAATTTATTGCTTCTTTTGCATATAATTCGTTATCAACTACTACGTTTGAAGCATTCATACCTAAAGTTATAGAGATTGCTTTTGAATACTTTTCTTCTACCTCTATAAGTGAACCTATAGTATTATGTATGCCTCTTAATTTAGGATTATCTAAAACATTTTTAACAGCTATGGGTAATGTAGAATTATTATCTAAACTAAGTCTTAAGGTATCTATTTTAGCAGTTAGTATATTTATATTTTTAATAATATCGTTTAAGTTTAATTGTATTTCGTTTTTATTTTTCTTTACATTTGAAAGATTAGAATTTAATGCATCGATATCATTATTTATGTTATTTAATTCATCATTTAATATATTAATTTGATTGTTATATGATTCTATATTATTATTTAAATTATATTCTTCTTCTTTTAAACTAAGTTGTCTTTCATGTATTTTAGAATCGTTTACTTCGTATTTTTTTCTTTCTAATATTATTTGTTTTTTTGCATTTATTTTTTCAACATTACTAGTTAGTTCTAATAAATCTTTTTGACTCTTTTTTATTTTTTCATCTATTTCGTTTATTTTTATTTTATAATTTGATGTTTCTACCTCGTTTTTATTTGTTTTTGTACTTAGCTCTAATAATTCGTTATTTAATTTATCTAATTTTTCTTTATCTTCTTGATATTTATAGTTAATATTATTGATATCATTAGCTATTAAGGATATTTCAAGTTCTTTTAAATCTTCAGTTAGTTTAATATATTCTTCAGCTTTATTTTTTTGTTCTCTTAAAGGTTCTATTTGTACCTCAAGTTCTTTTATTATATCTCTTACTCTATCCATGTTGTTATGAGTTTTTTCTAATTTATGGAGTGCTTCTTCTTTTCTTTTTTTATATTTTGATACTCTTGCTGCATCCTCAAATATTATTCTTCTGTTTTCAGGTCTACTTGATAAAATATCATCTATTTTTCCTTGAGATATTATATTAAAACTTTCTTTTGCTATACCACTATCAATGAGTAAATCTGTTATATCTTTTAATCTACATTTTTCACCATTTAAGAAAAATTCATTTGTACCATCGTTAAATAATCTTCTTTTTACTGAAACTTCATCGTAAGATATATTTAAATAGTTATCTGAATTATCAAATATGAGTGTGACTGATGCGCTGTTCATGGGATTTCTACTTTTGCTTCCAGAAAATATTACGTCTGTCATGTTGTTATCACCTCTAAGAGATTTTAAAGATTGTTCTCCTAATACCCATCTTACTGCATCTACAACATTGCTTTTACCACTACCATTAGGTCCAACTATTCCTGTTATATTTTTATCTAATTCTAAAATTGTGTTATCAGCAAAAGATTTGAATCCACATGCGATTATTTTCTTTAAAAACATATCTTACCACCTATATAATTATATCAATAATTTGTGTTAAAAAGCAATAAAAAAACTAAACTCTTTTTATAATTTAGTTTCATATGGTTTATATCTTTTTGTAATTTGTTTATTTTTATCTTCTAAATAAGATGAATTTATATTCTCATCAAATATATTTAACATCTCCTCTTGTGATTCAGAATATACTACATCATCAATAATATTGTAAAGAGCTAAAACTTTAGTTATTACATCCTTTTTTTCATCATTATTAAATTTATCATTATAAATTAACAATTTACCATTATTATATAGTACTTTAATACGACTTATTGGTTCCATAAATCTTCCAATGATTTTTTCATCATCAGTTAAACTATTTATTAAAGTAACATCACAATATTTTTCTCCTCTTTTTTTATAATTTTGAATTTCTATTATTAAATTTTTATCTATTGTAATTATATCTGGATCGCCAATTGGTTTAGGTTCATTTATATCTATCATATTTTTACCTCCAATTTAATAAACTTAGAATATTATAGCACGTTTTTTATTAATATACAACACTAACTAGTATTACATCTCCTTAGTTTGACAGTTTTAAATATGAAATCTTTTCTAGATATTGAAAAATCTAGTTTTTTTATCGTTTTACTAT
>CANQIV010000013.1 GCA_947624135.1 uncultured Bacilli bacterium
TTGTCTTTAATCCTGAAATAAGTCTAGTAAATTAAACAAATTTTTATAAACCTGCATTTAGTCTAAAAATTTGCGAAAAAGTAGTTAATAACTACTAATCTTTATTTTTTCCAATTAATTCTAATAATCTTAAGAATATATTAATAAAATCTAAGTATAATTGTAAAGCACCATATATAGCAGCATTATCTTCATTTTCTATCATATATGAATTTTTCTTTATTACTTGTACATCATATGCGATATAAATTATGAAAATTATTAAACAAACAACTGTTATTCCCATATTAAATGTTTCACTACTAACAAATATATTTATTATTTCACATATTATTACAGCTATTAAACCCATGAATAAATATACCCATATTTTTGTTAAATCTAATTTTGTATAATATCCTATAAGTCCAAATATAAGCATTACAAGCGCTGTTATGGCAAAAACATACATTATTGATGTTAAGTTATATACGACAAATATTGATGAAAAAGTAAGTCCTGTTATAAAGGAATATACGCAGAATAATATTTTTGCTGTCATTGGCTTCATTTTCCTAATTCGCATACTTAGCACTATTACTGTAACAAGTTCTGCTATTATTAAAAATATATAGTACTTTGTGAATACATTATATAACATGTTTGAATTCATTGATATATAATATCCTACACCAAATGTTATAGCTAAACCTATAAACATCCAAAGAAATACTTTTGAAAAAATTTTATTATTTTCTAACATTCTATCACCCAATCTAATTATATAACATTTTATTGATTTAGTAAAGTTATTATTTTCTCTGTTATGTATTCATAACCATTATTTGTTGGATAATTGTTTTCTATATATTGATTTAATTTACTTATATCAACAAATGTTATGTTATGTTTTTCACATATCTTTTCTAATTTTTTATTTGAATATTTTATTATTTGCTCATTATTTATTATGTCATAAAATCCTAAAAAATATATTTTATCTTTATTATATTTTCTAATAAGTATTAAAAGTTTTTCTATATCTTCAAGTAAATTGTCTACATAATCATAATCTAAATTTTTTTTATATATTAAATCATTCATACCAATAGATATTGTAATTAAATTAGCTTTTATTAGAAGATTTTGTATTTTATATTCTGATTCGTTATAAACAATTTTATCATTATAGTTTATACTATTTATTAAATCCATTACTCTATAATCATCTATATATGAATAATTTACATAATTTTTTAACTTTTTTTTATACATATTTTTTATGTTATCACTATAGTTATTATCTATATTTTCTTCATTATTTATACCGCTTGCTAAAAAATCTCCTATTGATACATAATATATTTTTCTATCTAAATTAAAATAATATATTATAAATGTTATTATAAATACTGATATAAAAAATAGTACTTTTTTCAATCTATCACCTAATATAAAATATGTATTTACTATTATTTTTATTTAATTTTTTTAATAAAAAAATAAGTATTTCTACTTATTAAATTTCTTCTAATGATATTTCAGCTCCAACATTTGTTAATTTTTCTATTATGTTTTCATAACCTCTAAGGACATGTTCTATATCGGTTACGATTGTTTCTCCTTTAGCAATAAGGGCTGCAAGTATTAAACAAGCTCCTGCTCTAAGATCTGTTGCGACTACTTTTGCGCCATATAATTTTGTTGGACCATTTACTTTTATTTTCTTTCCTATTATGTCTATATTAGCGCCCATTTCATTTAGGTATGGAATATTTTGAAATCTATTTTCATATATTGTCTCTTCTAGAACTGATATTCCATCACATTGGGTTAATAAAACTGTAACTGGCTGTTGTAAATCTGTAGGAAAACCTGGATAACATAGTGTTTTTAAATTAACTGGTTTTAATTTTTCGCATCTATTTATTATTAGATAATTATTTTGTATATCCATGTCTACTCCCATTTCAGTTAATTTAAGTGTTAAAGATTCTATGTGTTCTGGAATTATATTTTCTATTTTTAAATTTTCTCCTAAAAGAGCTCCTGCTATAACATAGGTACCTGTTTCTATTCTATCTGGTATTACTTCTGTGAAACATCCTTTAAGTTTTTCTACTCCCATTATTCTTATTTCACTTGTTCCTGCACCTGTTATTTTTGCACCCATGTTATTTAGGAATGTTGCAACGTTTACTATTTCTGGTTCTTTTGCTGCATTTTCAATTATTGTTAAACCTTTTGCTTTAGTTGCAACTAACATTGTATTTATTGTCGCACCTACACTTGGCATATCTAGATATACATGACCACCTATAAGTTCTTCTGCATCTATTGTAAATTTATTATTTTCTTCTTTTACTTTTGCTCCTAATGTTTCAAATCCTTTTAATGTTTGGTCTATTGGTCTAGCACCTATTTTACATCCTCCAGGAAAATACATTTCTACGTGTTTATATTTTCCAAGAAGAGCTGACATAAAATAATAAGAAGCTCTTAATTTATTTGATATTTCTTTTGGTATGTTTTTATTTTGTATTGATTTGGTATCTATTGTCATTAATCCATTTTCTAATTTTACTTTTGCTCCTAAAAATTCTAATATTTCATTGAGTGCAGATATATCTGATATGTTTGGTACATTATCGATTGTTACTATGTCATCAGATAATATAGATGCTGGAATTAGAGCTACTGCACTATTTTTTGCTCCACTTATTTTTATTGTTCCTTTTAATATGTTTCTACCTTTTATTCTCATTTGTTTCATATGTACCTCCAAAACTACTATATTTTATGTTTTTTATCTAAATAAGTGTATAACCATATATATTATATCAGTTTTTTATTATAAAAGCGAGATGAATTAGAAAAAAAACCATTGTTTTAATGGTCTTAATTTTTTATTTACAAGTTGCACCGTTTTCTTCTGCATTCTTTTTAAATTCAGTTCCTGTTACATTAAAATCTTCACTTATTCCTAATGATTCTAAATCTTCATCTGATATAGCTTTTAAATCAGCTTGAATAGTCATTGTAAGTGTTAAATTTTTTTTAGAAACGTTTACTTTAGCACCTTTTATTTTGTTCATTTCGTCTACTGATGAATTTAATATTTCGTATGTTGAATCTAATTCTTCTTTTGATGGAGCAGTTATTGATGTATCCATTTTTACGTTTGTTATTTTGTCATCTTTATCTGTAGTAATTGTTGCAACTACTTTTAAATCATCTTGTGTAGATGTACAAGTTATTTGATTTTTTGAACTACCACAACCTGTTACAACTGTTAAACAAATTATAGCTAAAAATAAACTACAAATTTTCTTCATTTCTCTCACCTCTTCTTTTAATGATTATATCATTTATATTTTAAATTGTAAATTGTTTTTACTTATTTTATATACTAAATACTATTCCAAGTATTATGAGGGTAATACCTCCTAAAATACTAGCTAATTTTCCTATAAGTAGATTAAGTTTATTACCTAATATTAATCCAATATAAGTAAAGAAAGCACTTACTAAAGAAAATATTGTTGAACATAGTAAAAAGTTATCACTTATACTTTTAATTCCTATTCCTACTGAAAAACTATCTATACTTACTGCAAAACCAAATAATATCATTTCACCTATTTTCATTTTTTTTATTTTTTCATTACTTTTAATACTTTCTATTATCATGCTTATTCCTATAAATACAAATATTACGAGAGTTATTAAATTTAATTTAACATGTATTAAGTTTATTATAAAGTTACCTATTAATATACCAAATATAGGCATAAAGAAATGATATATACCTACTATTATAGATAATAAGTTAATTTCTTTTTTTGTAAGTGATATTGTAGCGTAGGCTAAAGATAATGAAAAAGCGTCCATACTAAGTGATATAGCTACTAAAAAAATAAGTATTATTTCCATAAGTTTCACCTATAAAATAATACTCATTATTTTTAAAAATATTTATCTATTAATGATTTTACCATAGTTGTATATTCGACATCTGTTGATTCTTCTGCTTCTAACATACAAAGTGGAGGAAATAAAACGCACCACCAATTTGAACCAAGACCTTCTCCGAGTGTTATGACTAAGGATTCATAATATCCTTCTTTATATGTTATTCCTTTAAATTCTTTCTCTGGAAAGTAATTTAATCCAAAATTAATATCAAATGGTAAATTATATTTTTCTTCTTGTAAAACTTTGTAAATATCACTTTCTACATATTTTAAATTGTTTTTTATTTTATTTCTTGCTTCGTTTAAATCTTTAGTGTTTTTTAATATTTTATACATATCGTTTTGTACTTTATCTTTTACTTTTAATTTTACTTTTTGGTCGTAGTCTGAATCTGAATTTGCAATAACTCTTATTCTAATCGCATCATCAGGTATTAAATCGTTTTTAGCTACTACATTTCCTATTACCATATATGTTATTATAATTAAAAAAAATATAAATATTGTTTTTTTCATTTTATCACCTATTTAATATTGAACAATATTTATATTTTTATACATTTTGTTATAATCATTCTACAGTTTCTTTTACTACCATTGTAGGATCTATACTTTGAACTACATTTTTATATGTTTCATAAACTTGTTTATAGTTTGGTAAATAATCTTTTATTATAGGATTACTAAATGGTATTACTAGAAAATCGCTCCAAGTACTTTGGTTATAGTAATTATATATTAATTCATTTTCTACATTTGTTATTTTAATAGTTTTACTATCTCCTTTAACTGTTTTTTCTATTTTTAAACTTGTCATTAAACCAGTAGTACATTTGTAGTTAGTACATGTTCCCTGATTTTGATATTGTGCGGAAATAAAATTACCAAGTGAATATATTACAAGTGTATCTCCAATCCATGCAACAGGCTGAATTACATGTGGGTGTGTTCCAATAATGATATTTACACCTTGTTCTGCTAAAAAATTAGCCATGTCTTCTTCATATTTTGTTGGTGTATGTGTATATTCAACTCCCCAATGCATTGCTACTATAAGTACATCTACTTTATCTTTTACTTTTTCTATATCTTTTTTTACTTGTTCTTTATATTGTTGATATTTAGTATCGGTTTCTGGATTGTTTATTCTATCTATGTCTGTTGGCCAAACGTTTACTAAATATTCTTGACTTACTGGCATACCATTAGTACCATAAGTATAGTTAAGCATTGTATATGTTATGTTATTTATTTCTTTGATTCTTATTTCATCTTTTTCTTCTTGACTACAATAACTACCTGATGTTAAGATATCAGTTTTTGAATTCCAATATTTGCAAGAATTTTCTACTGCTGATATTCCACGATCTACTGTGTGATTTGTAGCTAAACTTACTAAATTAAATCCAGCATCTATCATAGAATCTCCTGCTTCATATGGTGAATTAAATGTTGGATAATCGGATAACCCTAGTTCTGTTCCACCTAAAATAGTTTCTTGGTTATAGTATGCGATATCATAATTTTGAGTTATTTCTTTGATATATTTAATCATTGGTTTAAAATCATAACCATTATAATTTGCAAGTTTATTTGCATTTCTATAGACAGATGAATGTATTAAATTATCTCCGACTGCTATTAAGTTTGCTTCGTAGTGTTTTTCTTCTTCTTTTGGTTTATTTTCTGTTACGTTAGTTTTATCTGTTTCTTTTTTATTTATACTTTTATTATATTTTTTATTTACTATTATAATACTAAATACAAGTAAAACAATTAATATAATTATAAATAAAACTTTAATAATATTTGATTTTTTCATTTTTTCACCTTTTCTATGGTATTAATCCCCAACCTGTTACTACATATCTTCCACCTTGTGATTTTGCGGATGCGGGAGGATTATTATATAATTTATCGTCAATTACTAATGAAGATGATGTTCCTCCATCTAGGTTTGCAGCATTGTAAGCTCCATATTTTGTCAAAATATTTATAACATCTTGAAGGGTTGCTCCATTTATATAGTTTTCTCCATCTATGACTAAAAACATAAGAATTCCATCTTTAGTTTGAGCGATTGCTACACGGGGTGCTTTACCAAATGGGTCTCCTACAATCTGTAATGGTTTTCCATTTACTATCAAAAATGGTCCGAATACAAGTCCATCATTAACTCCTGCATTGATTGCTTCGTTTGCTGTTGCATATGGTAATAATGTTAATTTACCTTCTTTAGTCATACCTATAATATTATCTCTAGCTGTATCAGCAGTACTACTACCCCAAATTACTTCGCCATCTTTTATAACTGTTCCAATTGGTATATCTGAACCATATCCATTATCTACAAATCCTCCTGCATTGATACAAACTTTTCCGTTATATCTTTTGCACATTGTTATTATTCTTTCCCCTGAACCACCTATATTGAATTTTTTAGTTGATATTAATTTTACTTTAGATGGATCATATATAGCTACTAAATAACCTTTTGTAAGTCCCACTTTTAAATTGATAACTTTATATAAATCATTACCAGGTGTTCTTGTGAATAATTCTTCTTCATATGAATCTTTATATTTATTTTTTTCTTTTGTATTTATGGTTATATTATCTAATTTTACCTCTTCATCTATTTCTACAAAATAATTACTATTTTTTATTTTTTCTATTGTAGAATCGCTATAAAAGATTTTTGCTAAATACTGATGTGTCATTGTATTCATTGCAGTTGATACAAAAGCGTTTCTAAATTCTCCCCATGGTCCATACATCAATGTAAATCCTGCAATAGCAAGTAAATCTAAAAATATAAATAATATTGTAGTTTTGTATATTTTTTTCTTGTTTTTTTTATTTTTCATACTACACCTCGTATGGACTTTCTATTGTTCCATTTCCTTTACTTAAGATATTTTTATTTATTGATATTACAGGGATTATACTTAATTCATCAGTTAATGTTGTATTTGTTACTTTAAAATTGTTATTCATTACATACATAAGGTTACTATCTTTATTTAAAGATGTTGATGTATAATAGTTATTACTTTTATTATTTAAAAATATATTTCCAATACTTAATAATGATACTTTAGTATTTATTTTTGTATTTAATGTATTTATATAATTATAGTTATCACTTTCGTTATAAATTCCATTTGAATATTTGTTTTCATTTATTATATCTTTATAACTTAAACTATTTAAGTAATCATGGTTTAAATAATAAGCAAGGCTTCCTACTTTAGTATCATCGTAAAAATAATCGCTATTAGAATATTTATATCTAATTTCTTCTCCATTTATTTTTAAATATGTAGTTAATGATAATTTTATAGTTTCTTCTTCTACATCATATACTTGCCATAAATCGTTACCTAATTTAACATAACTAGCAAATAATGAAGGTGTTTCTTCTATTTCATAAGGATTTTCTTTTGTTCCATCGCCTTTTATTAAGAATGTGTTCTTTTTAAGTGTAATTACTGGCTTTATACCGATAACGCTATTGTTATCTATGACATCTACTTTTCCTGTTTCATCTACATACCAAGTTTTACTTTTACCGTTTGAATTTGATAAATAGAAATTTTCTTCACTATTCATAAAACTTTTACTGCTTCCTGTATTAGCATAATCGTTAAGTGACGGAAGAGTTATTAAACTATTATCAAGCGTTTCTTTGCAAGTTATATTTTTAATATTATCTATTTTATCTATACATGTTCTAGTGGGTACTAAATAGTTACTAGAATTATTTAACATTTTTTCTAAAATACCTGTATCATTTTCATCTTTGTTATTAAACCAACTATCTATATATGATGTTTTATAATCATTGTTTTTACCCATTGAAAGTACTGTAATAGGATTATTTAATATAAGTGTTATTGTATTATCGTTATTTACTTTTATAATTCTCCAAGTTAAATTAGAATATTTTAAGTAATTATTTTCGGTGTTATCATAAAAATAATAATCACTATTTATATTTTTAAAATTTTCATTATCTGTATTATTTTCTTTTATAATGTCTGCTATAAACTTTTCTGTTGGTTTTGTATGACTTTCTTTATAGAATTTAACAAATCTACAACCATAATATATAATACATGAAAGTATAAATATAAAACTTAATATATTGAATATTTTTTGAATACTTATTTTTCTTTTTTTAGTTTTTTTTGGTTTATCGTCATTTTCTTTAAGTTCATTTATTAAATCTTCACTTAAACTATAATTTCTTGGATTATTTAAATCGTAATCTATTTTATTATAACTATCATTATTTACATCTTTGTTCACATCTATTACCTCTTTTACATCTAAAATAATTATAACAAACATAGTGTTTTTTTTCAATATTAATAATGAATAACTCATATTAAAAAAATGGTTTTCACCATTTTATTTCTTCTTTATTCATTTCTTTTAAATATTTGTTAATTTTACTATAAGGTTTGCTTCCAAAAAATCCTCTATTAGCTGATAATGGTGATGGGTGAACGGATTCTATTATCTTATGTTTTTTATTTGTTATGAGTTCTTTTTTGCTTCTTGCAAAGCTACCCCAAAGCACAAATATTACTGGATCTTCTCTATCATTTAGTTTTGATATTACTGTATCTGTAAATATTTCCCAACCTTTATCTTTATGTGATAATGGTTTATCTTTTTCTACTGTCATTATGGAATTTAAAAGTAAAACACCTTGTTTAGTCCAATCTGTTAAGTCACTTTTAGTTCTTTTTATTCCTAAATCATCATAAAGTTCTTTAAACATGTTTAATAATGATGGTGGTGTTTTAACATTTTCTTTAACAGAAAATGATAATCCATGTGCTTCTCCAAGACCGTGATATGGATCTTGACCTAATATTACCACTTTTACCTCATCATAATCGGTAAAGCGAAGTGCGTCAAATATATTTTTATATGGTGGGAATATTGTTTTATTTTTGTATTCATTTTTTACAAATATTCCAAGTTTTCTAAAGTATTCTTTTTTAAATTCATCTTTTAATACTATATCCCATTTTTTATTTATCATTATACCACCTTAACTAATTTCTTTTAAAAGTGTACTATTACCATCTTTATAATCTATTGAAATTCCTTTTTGAATGTTATATACATAAACATTAAATTTAATACCAATTCCGTTATCTTCTAAAGAGAGTGCTTCCATCTCTACACCGCTTGCTAAAGAATTATCACCATAAAATATAGGTGTTACTCTATATAATACATGATTATTTGTTTCTTTTATATACTCAGCTACTTTATTTTCAAATTGTAACATACCTACTGTATTCATATATCTAGTACAAGTTATTAAATTTTTTTCGTTTGCATTTTCTCCTGTTAATTGATAACCTATTAAATGACATCTATTATATAAATATTTACCATCTACTATGTCATATTTAACAGTATGCCACCCAGAAGGTTTAATCATACCTATACTTTCTCTTTTATCTGATGGCATCATATCTTTACTGATGTTTGCAAAAGCAACACCGCATCTACCTAATATATCTAGTTCACTATAACTTTCAAATGATTCTCTTTGCATATCTTCTTCTGTAAAATAAGGGTTATTATCATTTATTATTATATATGATTCTCCATTATATTCTGGAATTTCATTAATACTATAAGATATCATTTTACTTGAATCATTGTTTTTTATAGGTTCTATATTGTATTTATAATAATTTATACTATAAATTGAAAGTATTAATAAAAATACATATAATTTAAAGTTTGATCTATATTTTACTTTTTTTCTTCTTTTTCTACTCATATTACCATCTTCATATAAATTGTATCAAATTGAAATATTTTTTTCTATCGTATTTTTAAATATTATAAAAAAAGTGTATTTATTTACACTTATTATACTTATGTGTTTCTATTATTGGTTTAATAAGTAGAATTAAACCTATCAAAAACATTATAATGGATACTATTTGTGCGACTTTTAAATTTAGTAACATTAAACTATCTTGTCTTAAACCTTCTATAAAATATCTTATTAATCCATAACTCATAAGATATATTCCTGTTACTTGACCAGTATGTACATGTTTATTATTTCTAATTATCATTAAGATTATAAAAATTATTAAGCATCCTAGTGATTCATAAAAAAATGTTGGGTGGTGGTAAAAACCATTTATATACATCCCATCTATTACAAATTTTGGAATATGAAGATTTTGTAGTGTTTCAAGTGTTGTTACTGGTCCGAATGCTTCCATGTTGAAGAAATTACCCCATCTACCTATTGCTTGGCCAAGAACTAAAGGAGGTGTTATTGTATCGAGTAAATCTATTAAATTTATATTTCTTTTTTTTGTTGAAAATATTAGATAAATTAAACCCGCTATTATTCCTCCATGTATAGCAAGTCCACCTTCCCATACTTTAAATATATCAATTGGATATGACATATAATAATCTAAATTAAATAAACAATAATAAATTCTTGCTCCTATCAAACTAATTATTATGGTATTTATAATCATATCATTTATATTTGCTGTTCCTATTCCTACTTTTCTACATCTTTTTATTATTAAAATATAACCTATTATAAAAGCTAGTAATATTAGTACTGAATACCATTTTATACTTAAAAAACCTATTTTAATTATTTCTGGATTCATAATTATCTTACCTTCTTTTTAATTTTTATTAATATTTTATCTATAATACCATTCATTATAGATATTATTATTGATACTATGAAAAGTACTATAGTTCCATGTATATCAAAATGAACTCCAAGTATTAAGTCTGTAATTTTAAATATTAAAATATTTATTAATGGATAAAATAATCCTAAAGTTAGTGCGGTTATTGGAAGTGTCATCCATACTATTAATGGTTTTATTGTTCTATTTAGTATGAATATTATTATAACTGCAATAAGTCCCCAAATACCAAAATATGAATCATCTATTATTACTGTTTTTTTAAATACAAATGATATTAATATTAGTACTAAAGCATAGCCTATCATATGTATTAGCCAATCTAAATATTTGTTAAATTTCATTTTATCACCTTAATTATTATATACCTATTCGCTTTTTAATTCAAATAAAATATCTCTAAGTTCCATAGCTTTTTCAAAATCTAAGTTTCGAGCAGCTGTTTTCATTTCGTTTTCTATTTTTATCATTAATTTAATTTTGTCTGCTTTAGACATTTTTTCTGGTTTTTTATCTTCTTCAATTTCATTAGTTATTATATCAGGTATCTCTTTTGTTATTGTTTTTGGTATAATGTTATTTTCTTTGTTATATTTTTCTTGAATTTCTCTTCTTCGTTTTGTTTCTTTGATTGCTACTTGCATTGAATCACTTATGTTATCAGCGTACATTATTACTTTACCATTTGAGTTACGAGCTGCTCTTCCGATTGTTTGTATTAAACTCCTTTCGCTCCTTAAAAAGCCTTGTTTATCAGCATCCATGATTGCTACTAAACTAACCTCTGGTATATCAAGACCTTCTCTAAGTAAATTTATTCCAACTAATACATCATATTTACCTGCTCTTAAATCTCTTATTATTTTAAGTCGTTCTAATGTTTTTATTTCTGAATGAAGGTATGCTACTTTTATATCTATTCCTTTTAAATATTGTGTAAGTTCTTCTGCCATTCTTATTGTTAAGGTTGTAATTAATACTTTTTCTTTGTTTTCTACACGTTTATTTATTTCATTTACTAGATCGTCTATTTGATTTTGTGAAGAATGTACCTCTATTATAGGATCTAATAATCCAGTTGGTCTTATTAATTGTTCTACTGGTTTAGGTGAATGTTCTAACTCATAATCACCTGGTGTTGCTGATACATATATTACTTGATTTATTTTTTTCTCAAATTCGTTAAATTTTAATGGTCTATTATCAAGCGCACTAGGTAATCTAAATCCATAATCTACTAATACCTCTTTACGTGCTTTATCTCCGTTATACATTCCTCTAACTTGTGGTATTGTAACATGTGACTCATCTATAAACATTAAAAAGTCGTCTTTAAAAAAGTCTATTAGAGTTGTTGGGGTTGCTCCTGCTTCTTTTAAAGCAAGGGGTCTTGAATAATTTTCAACACCTCTGCAAAAGCCTGTTTCTTCTAACATTTCCATATCATAATTTGTTCTTTCACTGAGTCTTTGATATTCGATTAGTTTATTATTTTTTTTAAAATATTCTAATCGTTCTTCTAATTCTTGACGTATATTTTTTATTGCTATTTTTAATTTTTCTGGGCTTGTTACAAAGTGACTTGCTGGAAATAATGCGATTGTTTTTTTATTTGAAAGCGTGCTTCCAGTTACTATGTCAAATTCTTTTATTTTATCTATCTGGTCTCCAAATAATTCTATTCTAATTCCTTTTGTATGTTCGTTTATTGGAATTATATCTATTGTATCTCCCTTTGCTCGAAATGTACCTCTTTTAAAATCTATATCATTTCTTTCATATAACATATCTATTAATTTTTCTATGATTTCTTCTCTATCTATAGTTTGTCCTATTTCTAGTGTCAACATCTTGTTTTGATATTCTTCCATTTCTCCTATACCATATATACAAGATACTGAAGCTACTACTATTACATCTTTATTATTTAATAAAGCTGCTGTTGCGGCGTGACGAAGTTCATCTATTTCATCATTTATTGCAGCATCTTTTTCTATATAGGTATCGGTTTTTGCTACATAAGCTTCTGGTTGATAATAATCGTAATATGAGACAAAATATTCTACATGGTTGTTTGGAAATAATTCTTTAAATTCTGCATAAAGTTGACCAGCTAAGGTTTTATTGTGAGCAAGAATTAAGGTAGGTTTATTTACTCTAGCTATTACATTTGCCATTGTAAATGTTTTACCACTACCTGTAACTCCCATTAAAACTTGATGTTTTTTTCCTTCGTTTATTCCTTTAACTAGTTGATCTATAGCTTCTGGTTGATCTCCACTTGGTTTATATTTTGATACTAATTCAAACATAATTATCTCCCACCAATTATAAAATTCATGTCAGTAAATTTAAACTTTTATAAGACATGAATTGGTTACAAATTTAATAAATTACACATAAATATTAAGTGTATTTCAATATTATATTTTATCACTATTTTATAAACAAAACAAGGAAACTTACAAAAGTTACCTTGTTTAATATTAATTTATTTTATTTTTTAATAATTATCATTTTTTATAACCAACATAATAATATCTCAAAAAATTTATTACAAAGTTTTGATGATTGACTTGCAAAAAAATATTTTATGACATTTTTTGCAAACGTAAATTATTTTTTATGTATTAAAATTTATAAAAAAAAGAAAAAGTTTTAATCTAAATTTAAGATTTTCTTTTTCTTTTGTTCAAATTCTTCTTCTGTTATTATTCCTTCATCTAGTAAAGCTTTTAATTCTCTTAATTCATCTCCAAAAGATTGTCTGTTTGTTTTTTCTTCCGTTTTTACTTTTTGATAACTATTTATTTTATCTTCTATTATTGGAAATACTTTTTTAATTTTATCTTCATTACTATCAAAGAAGAATAATAAATTTGAAGAACTATTTTTTTCATTTTTACTATCTCTTATATTGATAAATCCCATATCTTCATCTTCGCTAGGTAAATATAAGTTAATTGAATCATAATCACTATAATTAACTTTTGTATTTCCTTTTCTAACATAAAAATTCACTTTATTTGAATTATTTTTATTTGGCTTTTCTGAATTAATAGCTATGTTAGTTATTGTTCTTATTATATTTGTTTTACTAAAAGGTCTTTTTGAAGCTATTACGCCACCTAATATTTCAGTACCTATATTTTTTATATTTTTCTTATTACCTGATACCATTTTTTCATATTCCTCTTTAATGTTATCATATTCAAACTTTTCTGTTGTTTTTATTATAAGATAATCTTCATAAACAATAAGCGTTTGACCTAGGACACCTTTTATAGTATATAACCAATCTTTATCAACTTTATTATTAAAATGATTATTAATATCACTTATAATAATATCACTAAACCCATTATTTTTAGCTTTTTTTATTACTTTATCTTTAGCTTTATCTAATTCAGTTTTATCAAAATAATCTTTACGATTCCAATCACCTGTTTTAATTTTAGAAAAACATTTTTCGCACAATATGGAATTACCTAAATTAGTGACTGATTTAGTTATTTCTCCACAGTTATCACATTTTTTCATATCAACTTTTTGATTATCAAAATGAATATTTATACTATTGATTACTTTATCTGGGAAATTTGATTTTTGAGCTAGTTCTAAAGCTTTTTCTCTATTTTTTTCTAATTCTGAATTTTTATCAAATTTTCTAAATTTCCACATAATTCCATTAATTTTTAATAAACAAGAATTACATAAAATAGAATCTCCTACTCTTTCTGGTATTAAAATCATTTTATTGCATGCATCACATTTTAACATATTATCACTCCTTAAACTTTATAATATCTGCTTCATAATAAAAAATGTTTTTGACGCGAATAAACTCTCTTTATTAAAATAATTATATCATATATTTTTTTGGAATATTAATTTTTTAAAAAAAGTATCAAGAGTTTATAACTTGATACTTTTTAATAACTTTTATAAATTTTAAATGTATTAAAGTTGTGGTGATTTTATTAAATTCTTTTTGCGTGTACGACTTTTCTTTTAGATGTTCCGCCTAATCCAGAACAAGTAGAAAGAGTAAGTATATTATCATCTGTAGATACTTTTATATCAAAATTCTTATAGCTTCTTTTGGTAATAGTATCGATAAATTTACTAAAGTCATCATCATTTTTAAAAGATGGTGTTATATAATATTCTTCTTTTTCAATTATATAGTAACTAAATATTTGATATGTCAAAAGTTCATTATCTTTATTATATATTTGAATATAATTATTTTCTTTATTATCAAAAAATTCATCTTTAAATATATCTTGTAATGAACCAAACATAGTATCATCTAGCATAGAATGTCCAAATAATATAACATTTTTATCATCAAAAGATGTATTTCGATAATCCATAAATATTGTTCCTGCTTGGTTAATTTCTTTATCAAAAGAACGTTTAAGATAGTATGAATTATCTTTTGTATGTACAATAGGATTGTTTATTTTATCTTGATTAAATCGTATCCACCCAATAGTATCACTATTGATAGATAGCAATTTTTCAAAATCAATTTTAAATATTTCTTTTTCTTCTTCTATTTTTATATTGATGACATCTTGGATTAATTCTTTCATTTCTTTTTTATTGTTACGCAAATCAAATAGGAATGTTACAATTTTAATAGTAGAGAATATATATACTACTACAAATAAAATTAGAATAATATTTTTTACTTTAAATTTTTTTCTCTTCATTACTTTAAATAGAAAGAAATAGCAACTAGGCTATTTCCTTTTTCTTCTTACTAACTAGAATATAAGTAATTCCTACTATAGATCCAAGGGCTAATATAGAATATAATACAATGTCCATTGAAGATGTTTGAGCATTGTTAGGTGATGCATCAGTATTTTGAACAGTAGTACCATCACTTAAAGCAATCATAAATGGAGAGAATTCACTAACTGTTATTTCTGCTTTTCCATCTTTTACAGTAGTTTTAAATATTTCATAAGTATTATCTTTTTTTCTATGTAATATTTGTACATCTTTTCCATTATAATCATTTCCTAAAGTAAATGACACTTTCATATTATCAGTAGTTTCTCCATAAGCTGTTAATTCATAGCAATCAATAATATTACTTAGTCCACGATTACTTAATTCTTTTTCTAATTCTTTGTAAGTTTCATCTTCTTTTTCTAATTTTGCCATATTAACTGGTGTTCCATTTTCTAATGTTGTTCCAAATGCACCTAAATTATATATTGGTTTTGATTCATATAATACACTATTTTTATAGAAATGTAGTAACATAATCATTCCCCAAGGGGTACCTCCACCAAAACCACCAGCAGCTATAGATGTTTTAATAGTAATTGAATTATCATTTAATAATTTAGTGAAATCATAAGTTTTTTCTGTCCATTTATTAGCGTTTTCTTCATCACCTAAATTATATATTGTGAATACTGCATCCATATCACCGTATTTTGCAAACTTAATACTATTTACTTTATTTTTAACATAAGTTTCATCAGTTGTACTATAATTATCTTCTTTTGAAAATTTAATTGTTATTTCTTTTGAATACTTTGTTGTTCCATCTGCGTTTAATGAAACTGTCATAACATCATAATCAAAATATGGATCGTTAATTTCTACAATTATCGCTTTCTTTTCTTCTTCAAGTGTATCCATATATCCTGAATTTTCAAATAAAGTTATTATTTTTTCTTGTACTTCCCCATTTATTTTTTCTACTGCTTTTGTTAAGACATCACCATCTAAAGAATTTTCATTTTCAATAATAGTATTTACGAAATCAGTTCTAGTTTCATTTATTTCGATTGTATTTGGAACAATACTGTCGAACTTTTCTTTTGTTATATCTTCAAAAAGTAAAGCTCCCATACCAGTTGATTCGCTTTGTGGTTCGGTTGGTGTAGATTCTTGTGCATTAACTCTCATAGTAAATAACATTCCTGATAAGAGTAGTGTGGATAATAAAATTTTACTTGCTTTTTTCATTTTTTACCTTTCCTTTCTTACATTTAAAATTTTATTCAATATATAATAAATATTCTTAATGAATATTATTACCTTAAATGTTTTGATATTGTATTAACTATATATTAGATAAAATATTATAAACACCAGTTATAAATAATTAACTAACTGATAATATAATTTTATCACTTTCATTTTTAGTAGTCAATATTATAAGCTGATAATTCATTAGTTTATAATCAATACTAATTTTAGTAATAATAGTTCATAATTAAATAGAATTTAGTTCTATAAAAAGGAGTAATACTATGAGAGTTAAACGAACAGAAGAAGACAAAATTATTTTAAAAACAATTGGAAATAATATCAAATTTTATAGAATAAATAATAATTGTTCAAAAGAAAATACAGATGAATATGGAAGAATAACTCAAGAAAAGTTAGCTGAGTTAGCTGGAACAAGTGCATCTATGATTGCAAATTTAGAAGCAACAAATGTTACACAAACTATAAGCATTGTTCTTTTAAAAAAAATAGCAATTGCTTTAAATATCCCTTTATATGCATTCTTTTTAGAAAAGCCAATTAAAAATCCACCTAAAAATCCTTTTGAATAAAAAATGATTAGCTTACCTACTAGTCATTTTTTACTATATTTTATCTTTTAAAATTATTGCTAGATTCCATTTCTAAATTTGAATCATCTATTCCATAATTTATATTGTTTTCTAATGTTTTCCATAAGGCTTTAGCAGCCATTAATTGTTCCTGTACTTTCTTTTCTTGGAAAAAGCAACGAATATTTTTTTCTATTTCTTCTTTATTTTGTGGCTCTGAAAATCCATTATCAATATTTCTATAATACTCATTAATAATATTTAATGTTTGTTTAAAAATTAAACTAATTTCTGGTGTTACATTATTGCGTTCTAATTCATAATTTTTTAATTTAGTTTTAAAGTTATTTTTTACATTATCATTATATTTATTTATTGCAGATACTAATTTTTCAATACCTATTGTTTGTATAATTTTATTACAACAACTTTTATCATTAATACTATTTTCTGTAATTAATATATTGCAATCTTTGAATTCTGAATTTAAAAACTTAACAAAATCTGATATTCTATTACTTAAATTATTATTCATATCATCATAATAAGATGTGAAATGTCCATTTGTCCCGCCATGACTTTTATCATATAAAAGGTTATTGTCACTAGCTAATTTTTTTATATTTTCTTCAAGTATTTCATTAAGTTCTTCATCATATGTTGCATATTTATTTCCTACTGTAGAAGGTAAAACACCTTGTTCACTCAATACCATATTTATAGCTAAATATTCATCTCCAGTATATACTATAACTTTTCTCATGGATAACTGGCTTGCTATGACAGGATTTTTACAAATACTCTCATATTTACTTTTTTCTATCAACACTATTGCATCGTTTGAAATAGGTAAATCTTCATGAGTTACATCTATGTAAGCATCTCGATATGAAACTGAATATCCATAACCAGATTTTATAAAAGAATCTATGTTATCAATTATTGTAAAATTTCTATCTGCTTCAACCATATTATAACTAAATGTTGATTCTAATGGTGTATTTATTGTGAAGTGTTTAGTTGAACGATATGCGATAGGTAAATTAATGTTCCCAAAATTTGAATCTACATTAGACATAGCTTTTTGTAATTTATTTGGATTTATTGGAATATTTATTCCATTTATATTTGAAACAATTCCAGCTTTTTTTAAAGCATACTGTTCTTTTAACTTAGAAGAAAGTGATATTGCAACATTCTCATATCCTGTATCACCTGATGATACTCTCCATTTCCAATCGTAAGGAAAGAAATCATCATCTCTTATAATCATAAATTTATCTACTTTTTTTGTTTCTTTTGTTTTTTTTATTAAATATCTTAAATTATTTTTAAATTTTTCTATGTTTTCATGTGAATTTGTATCTAGTATTTCATTATTTGTAATTTGAATTAGTCCTAAATTTTCTGAATTTAATTCTATATTATTTTGATTATATAATGATTCTATATCATTTTGACTAATTTCATTTTTATTAAACATTTTACTAAATAAACTCATAGAACCTCCATTAATTATTAATATCATAGATTTAATTTTTTTAGTATAAACTATTCTAACCTAATTTTAACAAAAAATATAAACATTTTCAAATTTTTTTAGGTTTATTTATGCTTAATAAAAATTTTTTACACTATCTATACAAAAAAACCAGTTTTTTGCTGGTCTTTTATTAATCAATTTTATTTTTCTACTTTAAATGTAACTTGATAAATGTTTTCTAAATCATATTCTTCTAAATCTATTTTATATCCAAATTGTTCTATTTTTTGAGAACATTCTCTAATTGCATTTATTACTTCCCTTAGAGGTACTTTTTGTTGAACAGCACTTTGTTGATTTGGCATTATAGGGTCATATTGCTTGCTGTAATCTGTTACAATTATTGGTTCTGGTACTTTTACTTGTTCAGGTTGTGTATTGTTTGGTGTTTCAGGCATATTTTGAATTTGTGTCGCATCTGGTGTTGAAGATTGAACAGAAGAACTTTGACTAGTTTGTGTTTGATCTATAATTGGTGATGTAACTGGGACTTGAGTTGGTTGTGGATTTGTTACAATCATACCATTTGAATCAAATTGAATTTCATCATTTTGAGATTGTGGTTGAGTTTGAGTTGGTTGATTATTTGTTAAATCAAAACTTGGTATTTCAATTGATGGAGCTTGTGTTTCTATTGATGTTGAACTAATATTTTGAACTGGCTCTGATGTTTGTGTTGGTTGTGGATCTATACCAAATGGATTTGGATTTATTTGTGGCTCCACTGATTGAACTGGTTGCTCTGGTAAAGTATTAATACTTTGAGCTGGTTCTTGTATTGGTTGTGGATTTATACCAAATGGATTTGGATTCATTTGTGGTTCCACTGATTGAACTGGTTGCTCTGGTAAAGTATTAATACTTTGAGCTGGTTCTTGTATTGGTTGTGGATTTATACCAAATGGATTTGGATTTATTTGTGGATCTATTGATTGAACTGGTTGATCTGGTAAAGTATTAATGTTTTGAACTGGTTCTGGGTTCATACTAAAAGGATTTGCTTGTGTCCCTGGTGTTGTAAATTGTGAATTAAATCCAAATGTATTTTGTGATTGTACTGGCTCTGGTGTTGAATTTAATGAAACGTCTGAAATGTTTATACTTGGTGTTGAATTTGTAAACATGTCAAACCCTTGTGATTGATTATTTCCCACATCAAAAGTTGGCATTTCAACTGATGATGATTCTGATTGATTTGGTGTATTACCAAAAAAACTAAAGCTAGATTGTGTAGTTATATCATTTGGTGTTGTAGTTGATGCAATATTTATATTATTATCCATATTATTTTCCTCTTTTTCTTCTTTTATTTCTTCAATATTTTCTAATCCATTTTTTATTTTTTCTATTTCTTCGTCTGTTTTTCTAACAGTTAATCTTTCATCTATTATTCTATTTAGCATTTTATTTTGTTCTTCTTCACTTGAAAGTCTAAGTAATGACCTTGCATGTCTTTCTGATATTTTATTTTCAAGTAAAGCCTCTTGAACCTCATCTGATAAATTTAATAGTCTTATTTTATTTGCTACCGCTGATTGACTTTTACCTAATTTAGTTGCAAGTTTTTCTTGTGTTAAATATCCCATATCAAGTATTTGTTTATAAGATAAAGCTTCCTCGATAGGTGTTAAATTTTTCCTTTGTATATTTTCTATTAATGCTATTTCAGCACTATCTTTATCGTTTAAATTTTTTACTATTACTGGTACGCTTTCAAGTCCTGCTAAAACGCTTGCTTTATATCTTCTTTCACCAGCAATTATTTCATATTTATCCCCAATTGTTCTTACTACTATAGGCTGAATAATACCGTGTTCTTTTATTGAATCAGATAATTCTAAAATTTCATCTTCATCAAATTGTCTTCTAGGTTGAAATCTATTTGGTAATATTTCGTTAATATCTACTTCTTGAACTTTGGATATATTTTCACTAGGTAGCATAAATATACCTCCTCTTTATTCTATTAATATTCTACAATATTTTGGGAAATAATACAATACTTTTAGGAAATATTTATAAAATAAAAGCCATTTTGCTATAATGGCTTCTTTTTTATATCGTTGTATTTTCTGGGAAATATTTTTGGAGTACTATTTTTTTTACATATTTTTATTAAACTCCTATTACTTTCTTCTATTGGTAATTTAAATTCTATTATGTTATCTTGAATACAATTTAATTTGATTAAAGCATTTGTGTAATTAAGTTCATTTGATAACATACCTTTCATAGCTATAAAATATTTCCCAACTTTTACTAGATTTATTCCAAGCTCTAATAATATATTTAATGGAGCAACAGCACGTGCGGTTACTATATCATATTTTTCTTTATTTAATTTGGCATAATCTTCTATTCTCGCATGTATTGCGACTATATTTTCTAATTTCAAATTTTCTATAACTATATTTAAGAAATTAATTCTTTTATTTAATGAATCTACCAACATAATTTTTAAATTAGGAAAAAATATTTTTAATACAATTCCGGGAAATCCAGCACCACTACCTAAATCGCATAGTGAATCATAATTGTTTAAATCTATTATTTTTGATATAGTTAATGAATCATAGAAATGTTTTAAATATACTTGTTCTTTTTCTGTAATACCTGTTAAATTCATAACTTTATTATATTCAATTAATAATTCATAATATTTTTCTAATTTAGTTAGTTTATCATTTGTTACTTTTATTCCTAATTTTTCTATTTCTTCTATAAATTTATTTTGATTCATAAAAATATTCCTTTTTTATATATACCATAATTAAAGATATGTCTGTTGGATTTACTCCACTAATTCTCATTGCTTGCCCTATGGATGTTGGTTTTATTTGTTTTAGTTTTTGTTTTGCTTCACTTGCAAGATTATGTATTTTATCATAATCTATATCGTCTGGTATTTTTTTATTATCTAAATCAATCATTTTATTTGCTTCGGAGAGTGCTTTAGCTATGTAACCTTCATATTTTATATTAATTTCTACTTGTTCAAGTATTTCTAAATCATAAGTTTTATCTATAAATTTAATTAAATTTTCTATTTTTACCTCTGGTCTTTTTATTAAATTATAAAGTGTTATTCCATCTTTTAATGTTGGAATTCCAATGCTTGTTAAATATTCATTTATTTCTTTTTTAGGTGTTAGTTTTGTTGATTTTAAATATTCGTTAAGTTCTTCTATTTGTTTTTTCTTTTTTAGAAATTTATCATATTTTTCTTGTGGCACTAAACCTACTTTGTAACCATAATCTCTAAGACGAATATCTGCATTATCATGTCTAAGTAATAATCTATATTCAGCACGCGATGTTAATAACCTATATGGATCTATTATTCCTTTAGTTACTAAATCATCAATTAATACTCCTATATATGCTTCATTTCTTTTCAATATCAGTGGTTCTTTATTTTCTAATTTAAGACTAGCATTAATACCAGCTATTAAACCTTGACATGCTGCTTCTTCATAACCACTTGTACCATTTATTTGTCCAGCTGTAAATAATTTTTCTATTACTTTTGTCTCTAATGTTTGTTTTAATTGTTTTGAATCTATTGCATCATATTCTATAGCATACGCATATTTATTTATTATTGCATTTTCTAATCCAGGTAATGAATGGACCATTTTTTCTTGAATATCTTTAGGCATACTTGTTGAAAAACCTTGTATATATATATCATCGTAATATATACTTTCTGGTTCTAAAAACAATTGATGACGTTCCTTATCACTAAACCTAACTATTTTATCTTCTATCGATGGGCAATATCTAGGTCCAACACCTTTTATATCAGATAATCCACCATACATACTAGATTTATTTAAATTATCTCTTATTATTTTATGAGTTTCTGGTTGAGTATAAATTAAATGACATGGTACTTGTTTATCTTTATCATAATATATTTTATTATCGAAGCTAAATGTCCAATATCTATCATCACCTAATTCTTCTTTTGTTTTAGAAAAATCTATTGAACTTTTTTCTATTCTTTGTGGAGTTCCTGTTTTTAATCTAATTATATTAAATCCATATTCTTTTAATTTATCACTTAAATGATTACTTGGTTTTTCTCCATGTGGACCTTGTCTTGTTCTTGTATCTCCTACTAATATATCTGCTTTTAAATATGTACCTGTTGTAAGAATTACAGCATTTGAATATATTTTTTCATTATTTTCTAATACTATTCCTTTTATTTTATTATTTTCTATTATTAAATCTTCTACTATTGCTTCTTTTATTTCTAAATTAGGTGTACTATTTAAAGTTTTCAACATGTTTTTTGGATATGTTATTTTATCTGCTTGAGCTCGGAGTGCTTGAACTGCTGGACCTTTTGCACTATTTAACATCTTTATTTGTAATAAACTTTTATCAGCATTTCTTCCCATTTCACCGCCAAGAGCATCTATTTCTCTTACAACTATACCTTTAGCGCTCCCTCCTATTGATGGGTTACATGGCATATCTGCTATATTTTTTATATTTCCCGTTACAAGTAATGTCTTATGTCCTTTTCTTGCTGAGGCTAAACAAGCTTCGCAACCTGCATGTCCTCCACCTACAACTATAATATCATACATAATTACACCTCAATTCATCTTTTAGTATTATACTATTTTTTTCTTATTTTAACAATGAAAGAAGCAAAATTTATTTGCTTCTATAATTTTGAATAACTTTATTTATTCTATTATATTCATCTATTAATTCTTGATAATGTTCATTTATATAATTTATATCATTTTCTTTTGATTTCATTTCATGGTTTAAAGATAGTTCTGCTAACTTTTTAAAACCTAAATATTTACTATCACTTTTCATTGCATGTACATCAATACTATAATCTTTCATATTATTTTCTTGTTTGTTTTTTTCTATTCTTGGTATTCTTGATTTAGATTCTTCTATAAATGTTTCAAGTGTTTCATTATACATTTCAATGTCACCTAAAAGTTCTAATGAAGCATCTATATCTATTCCATTTTCTTTTAAATAGTCTGTTTTTTCTACACTTTTATTTTCTTTTGTATCTTCTTTTAGAAATTTTTTATTCAACATTTCTATTTCTTCTTCTGTTATTGGTAATATTTTTTTATTGTCTTCTTCTGTTGTTTCTATAATTTTTTCTTCATTTTTTACACTTAAACAACTATTTAAAACTCTTTTTAGTTCTTCTCTTTCAATTGGTTTTGATAAATAATCATTAAATCCTACCTCTATATATTTATTTGATTGTCCTTGCATTGCATCTGCAGTAAGTGCGACTACTGGTATTTTAAAGTCTTTATTTTCTTTTAATTTTTTTAATGTTTCTACCCCGTTCATTTTTGGCATCATTATATCCATAAGTATTAAGTCATATTTTGTTGTTTTTACTTTTTCTAGACATTCTTCACCACTATATGCACTTTCAATAATCAAATTAAATTCTTTTAATACTTTATTTGCTACTTTTATATTTAAAGCATTATCATCTACTATTAATATTTTTTTGTTATCAAATGAAATATTTTCTTCTATCTTTTCTTTTGGAATATCTTGTCCATTAGATATTTTTTGGCTTATAAATATAGTAAATTTGCTTCCTTCTCCATATGTGGAATGTACTACTATTTTACCACCCATTAGCTCTACTAAAGATTTTGTTATTGCAAGTCCTAAACCTGTTCCTTCTATTGTTGTATTTTTATCTTCATCTAGTCTATTAAATTTAGTAAATAATTTATCCATTTGTTCTTGTTTTATTCCTCTACCTGTATCAGATACAGTTATTTGTAATTTACTTTCTTCTTTTTCATTTATAGAACTTACATTAAAATCTATGTATCCTTTTTCTGTATATTTAACTGCATTTGTAAGTAAATTTGTTATTACTTGTTTTATTTTTCCTTTATCTCCATATAAGTTTTCTGGTAAATCTTCTGCAAAATTACATCTTAAAGTTAAGTCTTTTTCTCCTATTCTAACCTCAGTTAATTTTTTTAATTCTTCTAGAATTTCTTTAAAATTGTAATTTGTTTTTACTATTTCCATTTTATCTGCTTCTATTTTACTTATATCTAGTATTCCATTTACTATTTCAAGTAAATTTTGTGAAGCCATTACGACATCGTTAGCGTCTTCGTGTATTTCATCTATATCATCACTTGTTTTTATAACCTCAGAAAGTCCTACTATCGCATTTAATGGTGTTCTTATTTCATGAGACATATTACTTAAAAAGTCGGATTTCGCTCTATTTGCTTTTTCTGCTTGATTTTTTGCAAGTTCTAATTCATTTATCATTTTTACATCAGGATTTTCTATTGTAAAATACATCATAAAAGTTATAAAACTAAAGAAGGAATTCGCCAATAAAATGTGAGGCCATATATATTGAATTATTGCATTTAATCCTATAAAGAATATAAACATAATTATAGGAGTACATTTAACTTTTTTAATATTTTTAATATTAATTAACAACGTAAATATAGTTATTACAACTATTACTCCTATGGCCCCAAATAAAAATTCAACACTTGGTCCATATGAATACTGTTTATAATTTTCAAAATTTAAATGCACAGGTAAAATTAACATACATATAGAGCAAATTATGAAAAATAATAAATATATTTTAAATAACCAACTTTTTGAATTAATTTCTTTATTTCTTTTCGATGTAAAATAACTATATAATCCAAACACCCATACATAAGAAAATATGCAAATATTAAATACTTTTAATGTTATATTTAAAAATGAGCTATTCAATAAAATTAACACGACCAATAGTATTTCAACTATTAAAGAAATTAAATTAGTTATAATTAAAGCTTTAAATATAGTTAACTCAATTGATTTAATTTTTTTCTTTGAAAAAAAACCAATAGCGAAGAATATCATATAAAATACTGATACTAAAGAAAAAAACATAGTATTATTAATATTTTCAAACAACATTTTCTAGCCTCCTACAATGATAAGTATAACATAAAACATAAAAAAAGACAAAAAAAAGAAATTATTTTAATTATTTAATTTCTTTCTTTAATACTTTGTTTTCTTTTGATAAATTTTCTACATATTCATTACCTTGTTTTTCTAAAAGAACAAAATCATATTTTCCATTTTGAGTATATGGTAATTCATCAACTATTTTAAAATGTTTAGGAATTTCATATTCTTTAAGTTCTTTTTTACATTTTTCATAAATATCGTTTTCAATACTACCGCTTATATTTTTATACTCATCTTTTAATTTAATATATACCATTGGTACATGTTCTTCTTGTTCATCTTTTACAGAAATTGCAACACATTCCTTCACTGCAGGATGTTGTGATATTTTATCTTCTATAGTATATGCAGATATTTTAAATCCTAATCTAATAATTACTCTACGTGCTCTTCCTTTTAAATGAATAAATCCATCTTCATCGATATATCCTAAATCTCCTGTATGAATCCAAGACTTTCCATCAGAATGAATTTGTTTTATTTTTTTAGTTTCTTCTTCATTATCTTGATAATATAATAATGATGTGTCAGTTAAAGAACATATTTCTCCTAACTCTCCATATTTATTTTCTGTTTGATTATTAACGTCGTAACTAATAATTAAATCTCCATATTTTGGAATACCTACTGTTCCATATTTATTGTGTAATGTAGGATTAACAGTTAATACACCCCATCCTTCATTGTTTCCATATCCATTTACTAAAACTGTTCCAAATACTTTTTCAAATTCTGCATTTTCCTCTACTGAAATTTTATCTCCACCAGACACAAAACAATCTATCATTTTGAAATTTTCTTTCTGCTCTTTAGTTAATTCATTAAAGTGTTCTTTTAAATATCTATAATGAAAAGGTGCAGCAAATGATATAGTAAATTTTCCTACATATTTCAAAACTGTATCAGGATCAAAATTTGGACATAACTCTACTTTTGTTCCATAAGCTAAAGGCATTAATATTGCATTTCCTAATCCATAAGCTATCCAAGGAGGTAAAGCCACCAATATTTTTTTACCACTACCTAATGGTAAATCTGAATAGGCCATTTTATTAGTACAATTTACGCATGAAGAATCTGAATGCACTATAGTTTTAGGTTTTCCTGTAGTTCCACTAGATTGAATCATTATTGATGGTCGTGTTGCATCAAACTCTACACTTGAAATATCTGAATTTTTATCACCCAATTTAATAAATTTATTAAAAGTTATAAATTTATTATCTTTAGGAATTTCTATATATGTTTTTTCCTTTAAACATTTTAATTTATAAATTTTTTGCTTAACAATAGGTAAAGAATCAACAGGAGTTATTACAACAACATTGTTAATATTTGTATCATTTATTACTGAAGATATCTTAGGTATTAGCATATCAAAAGTTATCATAAGCTTGCAATTACTTGAATTAGCATACTCTTTTATGTCATTTTCATTTGCTCTTATATCGAACCATTTTGATATAGCACCAATTTTGTTAATAGCAAGTAATGAGATAATTGCTTCAGGTGAATTAGAAACACCCATTAAAATTACATCATTTTGCTTTACTCCATTTTTAATTAATGAATCAGCAAATTGATCTACTCTCTCTTTTAAATCTTTAAAAGTTAAATTAACTCCTAAATAACCTAATGCTTCTTCATTCATATTATCTTTATTCTCATCAAATATCATATTATAAATTGTTTGATTCAATTTTATATTTCTGATAGGTTCTTTTCTATAAAACTTATTCCAAGGTTTATCTATAGAAGCAAACCCAGTAATTTTTTTACTTTCTTCCCTATCTAAAATTAAATTTTCTTTTTTCATTAATATTCCCCCATTCAAAATCAAAATTATATTATCATTTTATATACTTTTTGTCAATGTTAGTCATATTTATGATGTAGTAAACTAGATGTGGGAAAATATAAAATTATATAAAAAAGAGAAAACACTCAAAAATTTAAAACTGTTATATAATTAATTTATCACAAAAATATACAGACCTTTAATGAAAGCTCGAAGCTTAAAAGGTTTTAAGGAGTTGTTTTCTCAATGAATATAATATCATTATTTAATAGTTTTGTTAACCACCTAAATAATATTTTAGATAATAATCTTTTTCTTCATGAATTAGAAAACCATATTTCTGTTTCTACTAATTCCCTTAATTTGGATATTTTAAAAGAAATTTTAGAATATCTAGATTTGGAATATAAACACTCTAAACAAAGAAAGGAGCTATATTATGTTCAACAAACTAGACCTCGTACTTTAATTACTTCTCTTGGCTTAATTACTTTTAATAAAACTTATTATAAATCCAAAAAGAAAATTAATGGTAAATATCAATATTACAGTTATTTAGAAGATTATCTTGGCATTGATAAATGGGCTAAACTATCTTTATCTTGTGAAGTTAATCTCATAAATAATGCTCTAGATAATGGTATGTCCTGGGCCAGTAAAAATACCATTCCGAATTATATTATTTCAAGGCAGACTATCTCTACTAAAATTAAAAATATTAATTATAATTATTTTGATGTTCCTAAAGAAAAAGAAACACCTAAAGTTTTGTATATTGAAGCTGATGAAGTTCATGCCAATCTTCAATCAAGAAATAAAGGAAAGAAAAATAAAATTGTTCCTGTTATCTTAACTCACGAAGGACATAAAGAAGACTTTGTAAAAAAGAAAGAATTAAAAAATACACATTATATTGCTTCTTCTATTCTTAAAACAGATAAACTTTGGGAAGAAACATACAAGTATTTAGATACTGTATATGATTTAAATAAAGTAGATAAAATTTTTCTCTCTAGTGATGGTGGAACTTGGATCAAAGGTTATGATATTGCCTTTCCTAATATTATATTTGTTCTAGATAAATTTCATTATAGAAAAGCTTTAAATTATATTTTTAAAAGAGAACCAACTATTACTGAAATAGCTGATAGTTATTTGAGAAATAAAAAAATTAATGATTTTAAGCTGTTAGTAAAATCTCAATGTCAACTCTATCCTGACCAAAAGAAAGAAATGATAAAAAGACAAAAATATTTAATAAATCA
>CANQIV010000014.1 GCA_947624135.1 uncultured Bacilli bacterium
AACAGTTTTAAATTTTTGAGTGTTTTCTCTTTTTTATATAATTTTATATTTTCCCACATCTAGTTTACTACATCTTTGATAAAATTATACTTGATAAAAATAAATATAAGTGATATTATTAGTATAGATAGAAGAGTAAGAAAAAGACTTCTATTAGAGTGAAAGGATGAAGTTATGAAAGAAAAAAAACAAACAAATATGAGTAGGGGGGGGGGTACTTTACACTAGAAAAGTAAAGGCATTCACCCTAATAGAACTTTTAGCTGTAATAGTAATATTAGCTATAATAGCGGTAATAGCTACTCCAATAATACTAGGAGTAATAAACGATTCAAAATATAAAGCATTTAAAATAAGCTTAAACAATGTAGAACATGCATATGAACTTTATTCAGTACATAAAAATATTAAACCAGGAACAGAGATAAATATAGAAGATTTACCTCTAGATTCTAAAAACCTAAAAGGAAAAGTATTTTTAAATTCAGAAGGAAAAATAGAATTAAAAGAGGTAACAGATGGAACATATAGTGCGGAAGGAACACTAGATGATTTAAGCATGCTTAAAGGAACAGTAGAAGATTTATTAGAAAATAGATTAGAAGTAAAAGTAAATGTAAATACTACTGCAAAAAGTATATTAATAACAGTAGAAAGAATAGATGGCGTACCAACAAGTTATAGCTATCAAATATTGGAACCAGAAACAGAGAAAAAAGAAGCAAATAATATAAAAGAAAATACATACACATTTGATAAATTAAAAATAGATACAGAATATAAAATAAAAGTAATAGTAAAGAATAAAGCAGGATTAACAAAAGAAATAACAAAAACAGTAAGGACACAAAAGACATCTAGTAGTATAAATATAGACTTAAATCCAAAAGATGAATATATAAAAGATGGAACAGTAACAATAGAGTATATAATAAAAGAAGAAGGATTAGTAAGTAAATATAGTTGGGATAGTGGAGAATTTGTAGAAGCAGATGTAAGTATAGATGGAGATAAAGCAACAACAACAATAAAAGCTCAAAATGGAACACTTAAAGCTGTATTAATGGATGGAGAAGAAATAATAACATCAAATGCATTAATAATAAATAATGTAGATACTACAGGGCCAACATATACAAAAGAAATAAGTTTAAGTGATGTAACAATAAAAGCGACAGATGATAAAAGTGGATTACATGCATCAGCATATAGTTGCGATGGGGTATGGCAAAAATCAAATATATGTAAATTTAAAACAATAGGTAGTCATAAAATAAATGTAAAAGATGCATTAGAAAATATAGGAACAGAAGAGACAATAACAATAACAGAATTAAGCCCATCAGAACCAGAACTAAAAGGAATGACACCAGTAATATATCAAAACAATAAATGGGTAGTAGCTGATACATCTAAAAAATGGTATGATTATGCAAACCAAGAATGGGCAAATGCAGTAATATTAAATAAAGGAATAAGTAAAACAACAGGACAAGAACTAGATTTAACTAAAGATGTAAGAGCAATGTTTGTATGGATACCAAGATATGAATATACAATAAAAGAAGGATATGGTGTAAAACTAGCAGGAGGTAGTGAACCAACTATAGAAACACCGGGAGCAATAGATATAAAATTTGTAAATAAAAGTGCAGCAAAACAATTAGGAAATGCAACATATAAATCAGGAACTCCAACAGGATGGAGAACACATCCAGCATTCACATTTGGAACAGAGGAATTAAATGGAATATGGGTAGGAAAGTTTGAACCAAGTCCAGACAAAACAAGTGAATGTTATAAAAATTCAAGTATTGATAATTGTGATAATGGAAACCAAGAACCATATATATTACCAAATGTTGTGACTCTTTCTTATCAAAGTGTAAGTAATCAATTTAAAACAGCACAAAAATTAAATAGTTTAATTTCTAGTGGTTCAGATTCACATATGATGAAGAATAGTGAATGGGGAGCAGTCGCATATCTATCGCAAAGTAAATTTGGAAAATATGGAAATCCAATGTATGAGGGAGAATATAAAGAAATAGCCAAAAATGCATCATTGAGTTATAAGACAGGAAATAGTAATGGAACGCCAAGTAAACCAAATCAAGCAAGAGAAGTACAATGCGAATATGATAATATAACAGATAGAGGTAATGGTATGGGTTCATGTGGCGGTAGTGCATCAACAACAGGAAATATAACAGGAATATATGACATGAATGGAGGAATGGCTGAACACGTAATGGGATATTATGAACCAGCATACAAAACAAACCCAAATTTAAATTTACCATGGGGTTCAAACATAAATACAAATCAAGCAGGATTTACATCTGCGCCTAATTCAAAATATTATGATTCATATGATATAACAAGTCCTGCAGAATGTACTATTGATAAATGTGGAGGTTATGCACTAAACGAGACAGATGGATGGTATTCTGATCTAGGCGGAGCTGGTATAACAGATGGGAAATTCACTAACCAAGGTTATTGTTGGATATATAGAGGTGGATATGCTTTAGATGAAGGTCTAGGAATATTTCAAAAAAATTCACTTCCTGGAGTAGGCTTTTTTGATCGCACATTTAGAATAGTAATTTCATAGAATTAGAATAATTTTCTAATTCTTTTTTTTACATTTTTTTTGATAAAATTATACTTGTAAAAAACAATATTAAGTGTTATCATTAGTATAGATAGAAGAGTAATAAAAAGCTTCTATTAGAGTGAAAGGAATGGAATTATGAAAGAATTAAAACAAACAAATATGAGTAGGGGGGGGGGTACTTTACACTAGAAAAGTAAAGGCGTTCACCCTAATAGAACTTTTAGCTGTAATAGTAATATTAGCTATAATAGCAGTCATTGCAACCCCAATAATACTAGGAGTAATCAATGATTCAAAATATAAAGCATTTAAGTTAAGTTTAAATAATGTAGAACATGCATATGAATTATATGCAACACAAAATAATATCGAACCTGGAACAGAAATAGATATAAGTAAATTACCTCTTGATGCAAAGAACTTAAAAGGAAAAGTATTCTTAAATGAAGAAGGAAAAATAGAATTAAAAGAGGTAACAGATGGAACATATAGTGCTGAAGGAACACTAGATGATTTAAGCATGCTTAAAGGAACAGTAGAAGATTTACTAGCGAATAGATTAGATGTAGACATGAAACTAACATCAACACAAAATAGTATATCAATAGAAATAGTAACAAAAGAAGGAGTACCAACAAGTTATAGTTATCAGATAACAGGCCCAGATGACTATAAAAAAGAAGCAAATAACTTAAAAGAAAGTACATATACATTTGATAAATTAAATTTAAATACAGAATATAGTATAAAAGTAATAGTAAAAAATAAAGCTAATTTAACAAAAGAAATAACAAAGACAATAAAAACAGAATTAGTAGCAGAACCAGTATTAAAAGGAATGACACCAGTAGTATATAAAGATAATAACTGGGTAGTAGCTGATACCTCAACAAAATGGTATGATTATGCAAACCAAGAATGGGCAAATGCAGTAATATTAAATGACGGAATAACTAAAACAGCAGGACAAGGATTAGATTTAAATAATGATGTAAGAGCCATGTTTGTATGGATACCACGATATGAATATAAAATAGTAAGTGATTATAATATAGAAATAAACTTTATATCAAAAGATGTAATATATGAAAATACAAATAGTAATGGATATAGAATGCATCCAGCATTTAAATTTGGAACAGAAGAACTATCAGGAATATGGGTAGGAAAATTTGAGACAAGTGCAGATAAAACAAGTGATTGTTATATTAAAGGTGATATAGAATTGTCTAATTCTGAAAGTGGTAGTATGTCTTCTTCAGATAATTTAAAAATAGAAGAAGCTGGTAATAGTTGTAACAATGAAAATCAAGAACCATATATATTACCAAACGTATCATCATTAAGATATCAAAATGCAAGTAATCAATTTAAAACAGCTCAAAAATTAAATAGTTTAATTTCTAGTGGTTCAGATTCACATATGATGAAAAATAGTGAATGGGGAGCAGTCACATACCTATCACAAAGTAGGTATGGAAAATATGGCCATGATAAAGAAGAAATATATATAAATAATTGTTCAAAATTTATAACAGGAATAGCAGGTGATGAAGCAAGTTCAGCAGCAACAAACAATTGTATAAATACATATGAAACTGAAAAAGGACAAAAAGCATCAACAACAGGAAATATAACTGGAATATATGATATGCGTGGAGGAGCATGGGATTTAGTTATGGGCTACTACAGTGAATCTTATCAAACAAAATCAGGTTTGTCATGGGGTTCAACATCAACTGAAAATTACGCAGGTTTTACAACCGCACCAGATGTAAAATATTATGATAATTATACAAGTGCAATCTCAACAGAAGCATGTGGTGGAAAAGAATGCTGGGGACATGCATTAAGTGAAACTAGTGATTGGTGTAGTAGTGGTGTTAGTTTTGTAACTCTTCAAAAACCATATTTTGTTAGAGGTAGTTTTTATAACCGAGTTAACTCAAGTATATTTTTATATAGTATTAGTGATGGTAATATGAGTTGGGTTTCTAGTTTTAGAATAGTAATTTCATAGAATTAGAATAATTTTCTAATTCTTTTCTTTTAAATAATTGTGAAATGAAAAGTTCATAATATGATATAATATATTATGTGGTGGTAATATGTATGCAGATGTACTTGTAGAACTTAAAGCAAGAGGAATAGATAAAACTTTTACTTATATAATTCCAAAAAATTTAAATGAAGAAGTAATGATAGGTAAAAGAGTATTGGTACCTTTTGGTAAACAAAAATTAGAAGGATTTGTACTAAATATAGAAAATAAAAAAGATTGTGATTATGAACTTAAAGAAATAATAAGTGTTATAGATGAAAATCCAGTACTTAACAAAGAATTATTAGATTTAGGACTTTATATTAAAAAAAAGACTTTATGTAATTTAATAAGTGTTTATCAAACTATGTTACCTGCTGCTCTTAAAGCTCATAAAGATTTTAAAGTTAATAAAAAATATATAACATATCTAAAATTAATAGATAAAGATTATATACCAAAAAACGATAATCAAAAAGAAATAATAGATAAATTAAAAGAAAACGATGAACAAAAAAGTTTAATAACTAAAATATCTTTATCTAGTGTAAATACTTTAAAAAGATTAAATATAATTGAAGAATATCAAGAAGAAACTTATAGATTAAATAATATAAGTACTAGTGAAGATAAAAAAGTAGTATTAAATGATGAACAAAAAAAAGTAGTTAATGAGGTTTTAAAAGATTTAAATACATTTAAACCTTTCTTGCTTCACGGAGTAACTGGTAGTGGTAAAACAGAAGTATATATGCATATAATAGAAAAAGTATTAGAAAATAAAAAACAAATTATAGTACTTGTTCCTGAAATAAGTTTAACACCACAAATGGTAAATATATTTAAAAGTAGATTTAAAAATTCTATTGCTATTCTTCACAGCGCACTTTCAGATGGAGAAAAATATGATGAATGGAGAAAAATTGAAAGAGGAGAGGTATCTATTGTAATAGGTGCGAGGAGTGCAATTTTCGCGCCATTTACAAATATTGGCTTAATAGTTATGGATGAAGAACATTCAGATACATATAAGCAAGAAAATAATCCAAGATATGATACTATAGATGTGGCTTTAAAAAGGGCTAAAACACATAATTGTCCAATAATTCTTGGAAGCGCAACACCTCAAATTGAAAGTTATACTAGGGCTAAACTTGGAATATATAAATTACTTGAACTTAAAACTAGAATAAATAAAAGTATGCCTGAGGTAAAACTTATAGATACAAAAGAAGAATTAAAAAAAGGAAATAAAATATTATCAAATGAGTTAATAAACGATATAAATACAAGATTAAGTAATAATGAACAAGTAATACTATTTTTAAATAGACGAGGTTATTCAACCGTTATATCATGCATGGAATGTGGTGAGGTAATAAAATGCCAAAACTGTGATATACCACTTACATACCACAAAACAGGTAATAAACTTAATTGTCATTATTGTGGATATACAACATATAAACCTTTAAAATGTCCTAAATGTAATAGTGATAAATTATCTAATTTAGGACTTGGTACAGAAAAATTAGAAGAAGAGGTATATAAATTAATTAAAGGCGCTAAAATCGTTAGAATGGATATAGATACAACTAGAAAAAAAGGAAGCCATGAAAGAATAATAAATGATTTTAAAAATAAAAAATACAATATTTTAATAGGGACTCAAATGGTATCTAAAGGACTTGATTTTAGTGATGTAACACTCGTTGGAGTTATAAATGGAGATGCTACTTTAAATATACCTGATTTTAGAAGTGGAGAGAGAACTTTTTCACTTATTTCACAGGTATCAGGTAGGAGTGGTAGAGCAAAGTCAAATGGAAAAGTTATAATACAATGTTTTAATACTAATCATTACAGTATAAAATATGCAAGCTTAAATGATTATACTAGTTTTTATAACGAAGAAATGGATATAAGAAAAAAATTAAAATATCCTCCATATTGTCTTTTATGTTTAATAAAATTAACAAGTACTGATTTAAATTTATTAAATAATGAAGCAAATAAAATAAAAGATTATTTATCAAGAAATACAAATAATGTAATAATACTTGGGCCAAGTATGTCTAGTATTCCTAAAATATATAATAAATATTACATGCAGTTAATATTAAAATATAAAAATGTTAGTGATGTATATGAACATTTAAAATTTATAATAGAAAAATCTAAACAAAATAATAAATTTGTAGTAGATATAGATTTTAATCCAAGAAAAATATAAAAGATCCAAATAAACTTAATAAAAATAAGGAAAAATTTAACAAACTAAAAAAACATTACCTTCAAGTATTGTTTTTTTTATAAAAAAATGATACAATTTATGTATAAATGATAGTAAGCTATCATAAAGAACGAATAAAGAAGGAATGAAAAAGGGTGAATAGTATGAATAGTGATGTTTTAGCTAATGATTTTAACTTAAAAAATACTAATTTAGATGATATGTTTCAAAATTTAACAAACGATCTTGATAATTTTAAAAGCTTTATGCGTAATTTAAATAATCAAAAGAAAGAAAATAATAAAGAGGGACTTGAATTAACTGAAGAAAAATTAAGACTTTCTAGAGCAAAAAATGAATTTGAAAGTTACATGAGAATACAACAAGAAGAGTTTAATCAAAAACAAAGTCAGTTCGATTTAATGGTTAATAAACAAAAAGAAAATTTAATGAAAGCAGAACAAGAATTTAAAACTAATATGGATAATGCTTTAGCTGAACTTGAACTTAATAAAAAAGAATTTGAAATACAAAAAAGTAAATTTCAAGAAGAGAGAAATCAATTTGAGCAATACAAAAATTTGGAAATGGAACGTATTCATCATTCAGAGGAAATTTTAGAATCAGACAAGAAAGAATTTGAACAATATAAAGAGGTAACAACTAAAAAAATAGAATTAGAAAATAAGAATCTTGAACAAAAATGTTCTAAATTTAGAAGCATGATAAGTGAGTTTAATTCAAATTTTAAACCAATAATAGAGGATAAAGAAGATTAAAGAGGTGGAATAATGGAAAATTATGAAAATGATATATTTAATATAAGTGAAGAAAACAACAAAGAACTAGAAAAAGATTCTAATAAATTCGATTATAATTCTATAAATGGACTTGGAGAAAGCGATTATCAAAATGATGATATATTTAATGATGAAGTAAAGACTCAAAATAACGATATTTCATATGATGGTACAATTACTTTTGGAGATGAAAATGAAGATGATTCTGATTCATCTGATATGTATTCTTTAAATAATAACGAAAGTATTCCAGAACCAGACTTTGAAGAAAAAACTGAAGAATCAACTGAGGAAAAATCTGAAGAAAAAGTAGAAGAACCAGTTGAGCCAACAGAAGAATTAGAAGAAACAAAAGAAGAAAAAAAGAATGAATCAAAAAATAAAGATAAAAAAGAAAGTAATCCTGATTTAAAAATGTCAGATACTCCAATTAATGAACTTAAAAATTTAACAAGAAATAAAAAAGAAAAAGTAGAAATTACAAATATAAGTGATTTATTTGATAAAGTAAGTGTTAATGTAAAAGATGCTTCTGATATATTTAAAAGAAATTCTGAAATGAAAGAAAAAATAGATTCTAGATTTGAGGAACTTAGAAAACTCCAAGATGAACTTGAAACTGATAAACAAGGACAAATGGAAGAAATAAATAAATATAAAAAAGAGGTATTTAATAAATTAAATGCTAAAAAAATTGAAATAGAAAAAAGACTTAATACACTTAAAGATTTACAAGCTTCTCTAGAAAAAGAAAAAGACGATTTTGAACAATATAAGAAGAGTGAACAAGATAAAATAAATGCTGTTAAGAAAGATGTTCAAAAAGCTTATGATGATAGAAGAGAAGAGTTAAATAAAATAGAAGATGAGCTTAGAAATCAAAAAGATTTACTTGATGAAGAGAAAAATCAACTTAGTCTTGATAGAATTCAATATGAAGCAGATAAAAATGATTTAGCTAACAATATACTTAAATTTAATGAATTAGTAGATTCATTTAACAAAAGTGTAAACGGCGTAAATGGAGAATAGACAACTATTCTTTTTTTTTGTATAATTAAGTGGGGTAGTAAATATGAATGAAGAGATAATAAAATTTATTGAAGAATTAAAATATGAAAAAAATTATTCAAATTTTACAATTATAAATTATGAAAAAGATTTGTATTTATTTTTAGAATATCTAAATGAAAACAATATAAAAAAATATAGAGATGTTAAATATCAGGATATAAGATTATATATAAATTATTTATATGATTTAAATTATAATAATAAAACTATATCTAGACATATTAGTACGCTTCGTAGTTTTTTTAAATATTTAAAAATAAAAAATATTATAGACGATAATCCACTTATTTTAATATCTAATCCTAAATTAGATAAAAAATTACCAAAATATTTAAATTATGAAGATGTAGAGAAATTGCTTAATGCATTTGAATTAAAAAGTGTAATTGGGATTAGAAATTCACTTATACTTGAAATGCTTTATTCAACAGGTATAAGAGTAAGTGAACTTACTAATATAAAAGTTGATGATATATCGATGGATGTAAGAAGCATTAAGATAACTGGTAAAGGTAATAAACAGAGAATAGTTTATTTTGGTAGTAAATGCTGTGAACTGATAAATTTATATTTAAAAGAAAGTTATATAATATTAAATAAAAATAGTATAGATTATTTAATACTAAGTAAAACAGGTAAAAAAATAAACGATAGAGAAATTAGAAACATTATAGATGATGCCTCTAAAATTGCAGGTATAAATATGAAAATATCTCCACATGTACTAAGACATACATATGCAACTCACATGTTAGATGGAGGTTCAGACCTTAGAAGCGTTCAAGAATTGCTTGGGCATTCCAATTTATCTACAACACAAATTTATACCCATTTGACAAATGAAAAAATAAGAAATGTATATTTAAATACTCATCCAAGAGCTAGGAAGGTGAAAAAATAATGGCAAAGATGTATTTTAGATATGGTGCGATGAATTGTGGTAAGACAACATCTCTTCTACAAGTTGCTCATAATTATGAAGAAAAAGGTTTAAAAGTAATAATAATAAAGTCTAAAATAGACTTAAAAGGTAAAGATAAAATAGTATCAAGATTAGGTATAGAACGAAAAGTAGATATACTTTTAGATTCAGAAGAGAAATTAATGGATAAAATAAATTTAGAAAATTTAAGTTGTATATTGGTAGATGAAGTACAATTTATGAATGAAAATCAAATAAAAGAGTTATGGTTAATATCTAAATTATACGATATTCCAGTAATTTGCTATGGACTTAAAACAAATTTCAAAGGAGAATTATTTTTAGGCTCATCTGCAGCGCTCGCTTTATCCGATGAATTAGAAGAACTTGCTACTATTTGTTCATGTGGTAAAAAAGCTAAATTTAATGCAAGAATTATAAATGGGGAATTTGTAAATACAGGCTACGAGGTTGCAATAGATGGAATAGATGCTACTTATGAACAACTATGTGGAGAATGTTATATAAAAAAAGTATTAAAAATTAACAAGAAAAAAAAGTAATAAACTTAGTATTATTATTTTTTTTATGTAATAAAATTTATTAGGTGGTACTATGGGTATAATTAATGGTATTAAATCTTATATAAATGAAGACGATACTAAAATAATGATAGTAAATAATAAAATTAATATAGTTAATTATAATGACATAGATCATTTTGATAGTGAAAAAATAGTTATAAAATTAATAGATAGTAAAGTAATAATTAAGGGGAGTGAACTTGCTATTGCTAAACTTTTAAAAGATGAAATATTAATAACAGGAAAATTTAGTAATTTAGAATTTAGGTGATATATGAAAAATAATGTAATATATTTTTTTAGGAGTAAATTGAACTTAAATATAAAAGGTAAAACTTTAGAAAGATTTATAAAAAGACTTAAAAATAACAATATAGAAATATTAAATATTTATAATGTAAGTCATGATGAAATAAATATAAAAATTTATAAAAAAGATTATGATAAAATAATATCTTTAAATACAGTTTATGAAATAAATATATTAAATTATTCTGGTATGGTTAAAGTAAAAAATGATATATTAAATAATAAATATATGATAATTTTAATACTTATATCATTGATAATTATGTATACTTTAACTAATATGATATTTAGTATAACTATAATGACAAATGATTCAAAAATGGCTAAAACTTTATTAAATGATTTAAAAGAATTTGGTATAGATAAATATAAATTTAAAAAAAATTATAAAAAAATAGAACAGATAAAAAAACAAATTTTAACTATGCACAAAGATTCTTTAGAATGGATAGAAATAGAAAGTAGTGGTACAAAATATATAATTAGATATGAACCAAGAATAATTAATGATACTGATGAAAATAAAGAATTTAGACATATAATTGCTAGTAAAGATGCTATCATAAAAAACTTTGATGTATCTAAAGGACAAATAGTAAAAGAAATAAATTCGTATGTAAAAAAGGGAGATATAATTGTAAGTGGATATATATATTTAAATGAAAATATTAAAGATACAGTTTCAAGTACAGGTAAAGTTTATGGTGAAACTTGGTATAATGTTAAAATAACATATCCATATAAATATCACGAAGAATATACTACATCAAAAACTAAAAGAGTACTTGTGATTAAATTTTTAAATAAAAAAATAGAACTTTTTAATTTTAATAAGTTTAAAAATAAAAAAGTGGAAGATAAAGTAATAGTAAAAAATAATATTTTACCTATAAGTTTTATAAATGAATTTCAAAGAGAAAGTGTAGTAATAGATGAAAGTTATAATGAAGAAGAATTAATAGATGTTATGATTAATTATTCTAAGGATAAATTGCAAAAAAATTTAAATGATGATGAATACATAAAAGATTACAAGATATTAAATAAATCAAAAAATACTGATACTTTAACTCTTAATATTTTTTTTACCGTTATTGAAAATATTACAGAATATAAAACAATCGATGAATATAAAGAAGAATCATTAAATGAAAATATGTAATTTATCAATTGCAAAATATTATTTCTTGCAATTTTTTTTATTTAAAAATTATAATATAATTGAAAAAAATATGTATTTATAATATAATTGATATGGTGAGGTTCATGAATAAGTTTGAGATATTTAATGAAACTAAAGAAGATATAGTAGAAATAAAAGAAATAAATAAATTATTAGAATTTGCTTTAAAATATTTAAAAGTTAACAAAGTTATTTTTAATGTAATAATAGTTGATGAAGAAAAGATAAGAGAAATAAATAAAAATTATAGAAATAAAGATAGCGTTACAGATGTAATTAGTTTTGCTTTAGAAGATGATTCAACGTTTATAAAAACAAATTTTAGAGTATTAGGAGATATATATATATGTTTAAAAAGAGCTCAAGATCAAGCTTTAGAATATGGGCACAGTTTTTTAAGGGAACTTTCCTTTTTAACTATTCATGGTCTTTTACACTTACTTGGGTATGATCATATGTCAAAAGATGAAGAAAAAATAATGTTCGAACTACAAGAAAGGATTTTGGATGAGTATGGCATTAAAAGAGAATCAATATAAAAATAATAAAAAAATAAAAATAAACCCAAGATCAATATTGCAAATAATAAAAAATGCTTTAAGTGGTTTAGGATTTTATGCTAAAGATGGAAAAAGTATAATAATATATGTAGTATGTTTTTTAATAGAGGTTATATTAGGTTTTATATTTAATATAGATGGTAAAGAGTGGATACTTATATTATGTATATTAGGATTTATATTATCTATAGAACTTATAAATACAGCAATAGAAAGTGTATGCGATTTAATAACAAAGGAATATAACGTACTAGTAAAAATGGCGAAAGATTGTGCATGTGCTGCAACATTTGTAGTATTTATAGTAGCTGTTATTTTAAACATAATAATATTTTATCCTAAAATAGTAGCTTTGTTTTAAGAGGTGGTAAAATGAGAAGCGGATTTGTTGGTATAATAGGAAGACCAAATGTAGGTAAAAGTACTTTAATAAATACTATAGTAGGTAAAAAGGTTGCAATTATTTCTAATAAACCTCAAACAACACGTAATATAATACAAGGAATATATAATGAAGATAAAGTACAAATAGTATTTGTAGATACTCCGGGTATTCATAAACCAATAAATAAACTTGGTAAAACATTAAATAGAGGTGCTTATTATAGTATTGATGATACAGACATAATACTTTTTGTCGTAGATGCATTTGAAGGAATTGGTAAGGGCGATACATATATATTAGAAAAATTAAAGCAAGTTGATAAACCTGTAATACTTGTTATAAATAAAATAGATAAAATTCCATACGAAGAAATATTAAATAGAATAAATGATTATAAAGATTTATATGATTTTGATGAAATAATACCTGTATCCGCACTAACTAAAAATAACATAAAAGATTTGATAGATACATTAAAAAAATATTTACCAGATAATATAAAATATTATGGAGATGGAAGCGTTACAAATAAATCGATAGATTTCTTAATGTCAGAAATAGTAAGAGAAAAAGTATTTAACTTTACTGAAGAAGAGGTACCTCATTCAATTACTTGTGTAACTGATAGCGTAGAGGTTGGAAAAACAAGTTATACTATTAGAATATCAATAATAGTAGATAGAGATTCACTAAAAAAAATAGTAATTGGAAAACAAGGCGAAATGATAAAAAAAATAGGAATATCTGCAAGAACAGATTTAGAAAACCTATTAAATAAAAAAGTATATTTGGAATTATTTGTAAAGACTGTAAAGAAATGGAGAGAAAAGGAAAAATATTTGTCAGAATTTGGATTTAATGATTTTATGGAATAAAGAATAAAATTCAAGAATATAATACATTATGAAATGGTGATATTATGAAAGAATTATTATGGGATTTATTTAAAAATACAGGTAAGATAGAATATTATATAAAATATAAAGAGGAAGTAAAAAAAGATGGAAAGAGAAATCAAAATAGGGACGAAATATAAACATTTTAAAGGAAATATAGTGCAAGTTATAGCTATTGCTAAACATTCAGAAACTTTAGAATTATTAGTTATATATAAACATATAAATACAGGTGAAATATGGGCTAGGCCTATAGATATGTTTAATTCACTAGTAGATAAAGAAAAATATCCTGACGTTAAACAAAAATATAGGTTTGAAGAATATGATAACTAATATAGAAGGAATAGTATTAAATATAAAAAATTATGGTGATACAAGTTTAATACTTGATATATTGACTGCTGATAGAGGAATAATAGGTGTAATGGCTAAGGGTTGTAAATCTTTAAAAAGTAACCTTAGAAGCGTTACAGATAAACTTACGTATGCTACATTCACCATATATTATAAAAAAGATAAATTATCTATATTGAGTGAAGCAACTGTTATAAATAATTTTTCTAATATAAAAAAGGATATAGAAAAGATTAGTTACGCAAGTTTTTTACTAGATTTGACATATCAAGTATATAAACAATGTGAAAATAATGATTTATATAATTTACTTATAAGTGCTTTAATAAAAATAAATGATAATTTTAATCCACTTGTTATAACAAATATAATTGAACTTAAGTATTTGGACTATTTAGGTGTTATGCCTAATATTGATGGTTGTATTATGTGTGGTTCTAAAAATGTAATTACACTTTCCAGTGATAAAGGTGGATATTTGTGTAAAAACTGTAGAACTATAGAACCATTAGTGGATAAAATGACAATAAAACTAATTAGAATGTATTATTATGTAGATATAAATAAAATATCAAAATTGGATATAGATAAAAAAATAGTTTTTGAAGTAAATAGTTTTATAGATGATTATTATGATAGGTATACTGGATTATATTTAAAAAGTAAAACATTTTTGAGACAATTATTAGATAAAATTAAGTAAAATGAAATGAATCTTAGGTTATAGAAATGGATTTCAGTTCAAAATACTTAATTTTTTTTTAATAAATTTAATAAAAAATAGATAAAATAACATTTAAATTAATTATAAAAAAGGATTTTCGAATTTTATGTAGTATATTATATATAGAAGGATCACTAGAAAGGATGATATGGAAAAAATAAAATATATACTAGAAAAATATAAAAAAATTATAATAATATTTTTAGGAATATTTATTATATTAATAATATTAATATGTTTATTTAGTAATAACAAAGAAAGTGATTTACTTGAAAATATAGAAATAAAAGAAGAAATAGATAATTTAAATAATGCTACTGAAAATAACGAACAAAAAAGTGAGGTAAAAAAAGTTAAAGTAGATATAAAAGGATTTGTAAAAAAACCTGGCGTTTATGAATTAAGTAGTGAAGATAGAGTATCGGATGCGATAAAAAAAGCAGGAGATTTAAGCGAAAATGCTAATACAGAATATTTAAATTTAAGTAGAAAATTAACTGATGAAATGGTTATTATTGTATATTCAAATGATGAAATATCTAAATTTAAAGAAACTGATAAAGAGGTTATATATATAGAAAAAGAATGTAAATGTCCAGATAATGAAAATAATGCATGTATAAATGAAAAAGATGTAGTAAATACAATTAAAAATAATCAAACAAATAGTAATACATCAAATAATTCAACAAATAAAACAGAATCTACAAATAGTGTAATTTCAATAAATACAGCAACTTTAGAAGAATTAATGACTTTAAATGGAATAGGTGAATCAAAAGCAAAACTTATAATAGAATATAGAGAAAGTAATGGTGGATTTAAATCAATAGATGAAATAAAAAATATTAAAGGTATAGGAGATAGTGTTTATTCAAAAATTAAAGAACATATTAAACTCTAATACATTTATAATAATTTTGATATTTATTTGCTTAATAAATATAATATATAAAATAAATAATGTAAAAAGTAAATATAAAATAACTGATAAAAGTATTATAGGAATAGTGACTAATATAAAAGAAAAAGATGATAAAGTTACTTTGACTATAAAGGCCAAAGAAAATGTAATAGTTTATACAAATAATTTAAATGTTAAGTTAGGAGATAAATTATATATAGAAGGAACTTTAGAACAATTAAGTGATAATACTAATTTTAATCTTTTTAATTATAGAAAATATATGCTAAGTAAAAATACTTATTTTAGTATGAAAGCAAGTAATGTAAAAATAATAAAAAAAAATAAAAATATATTTTATAATATTAAAAATTATTTAGTAGATAGAATAAGTAATTTAAAAAAATCGGAATATTTAAAAACATTTATATTAGGTAATACATCAGATATTGATAGTGATATTCTTGAATCTTACAGAACTAATGGGGTTAGTCATTTGTTTTCAGTATCAGGGATGCATATAACCCTTTTATCAACTATAATACTTTTTTTATTAAATAAAATAAAAAAGAGTAATATAAATTATATATTTGTATGTTCTTTTTTAATATTTTATATGTTCCTTACTAATTTTACACCATCAGTAATACGAGCAACTTTTCTATTTATTTTACTTACATTAAATAAATTTTTAAATTTAAATTTGAGTACATTTAAAATACTTATAATAATACTTTGTATGAGTTTAATTATAAATCCATATAATATATATAACGTTGGATTCAAATTTAGTTATATAGTTTCACTTTTTTTAATTCATTTCAGTAAAATAATAAATAGATTTAAAAATTATATATCAAAAACATTTATGACATCACTTATATCATTTATGGCAGGTATTCCAATACTTATTAATAATTATTTTAGCATAAATATAATGACAATATTAAATAACATATTATTTGTACCAATAGTATCAATTATAATATTTCCTTTTTCATTAATAATTTTAGTATTTAATAAATTAGATTTTATATATGAAATATTAATTAACATATTAGAAAAATTATCTTTATTCATAATGCATTTTAAAATAGAAATAATATTATGTAAAGTAAATATATTAATTATTTTAGTTTATTATATAATAATAATTTTTGTACTTTATAAGATATATAAAAGAAAGTATAAATATATATATTTAATAGTAATTTTAATTTTTATTCATACAAATATAAATTATTTAAATAGTGATTTTTATGTAACTTTGATAGATGTGGGTCAAGGAGATTGTTCTTTGATACATTTACCTTATAATAGAGGAGATATATTGATAGATACAGGAGGTAGTATAAATAAAGATTATTCTAAAGATATAATTAGTTACTTGAAAAGTAAAGGAATAAAGAATTTGGATTATTTAATATTTAGTCACGGAGATTTTGATCATATGGGTAGTAGTTTGAATTTAGTAGATAAATTTAAAATAAATAAAGTTATATTTAATAATGATAGTTATAATAGTTTAGAACAAAATTTAATTAATTTATTAAATAAAAAAAATATTAAGTATTATAACAAAATAAAAAATTTAAAAATTAGTAAATATAAATTTCAATTTTTAAATACTAAAATTTATAATAATGAAAATGATAATTCTAATGTAATATATTTTAATTTTAATAATTATAAATTTCTTTTTATGGGTGATGCTGAAATAGATAAGGAAAAAGATATATTAGATAAATATAATTTAAGTAATATTGATTTTTTAAAGGTAGGTCATCATGGCTCAGATACATCATCAAGTAAAGAATTTGTAAATGTTATAAAGCCTAAATATTCTTTAATTTCAGTTGGTAAAAATAATAGATATGGACACCCTAAAAATAGTGTATTAGATACTTTAAAAAATAGTAAAATTTATAGAACAGATGAAAATGGTAGTATAGAAATAAAGATAAATAGAAATAAATATAAAATAAAAACGTGTAAAAATATATGAACAAAAAAAGAACGAGGTACGGGTCTAATTCCCGCAGCAAGTTCTTCTGATAACAATATAACACAATTAAAATATAATGTCAATATTGTCTATTAAATATTCTATGTAAAGTAGTCAAAATAATGCATTATTAAAACGATAATTATAATATTAAATAGATAATGAAACAACAATTTGGATAAAGAATATTATAAAATAATATGCACAAAAATAAAAAATTTGAATATATTATTATGTAGGGTAAATAAAATTAAATTTATAAGGAATATATTTATAAAAAATGTATATATTAAAAATATAGAATAATTATTTTTAAAGTGTAAAAAAGTTACACTTCACCTTTACCTTTTAGTTAAGGTGAGGTGTTTATATAGATTAGGAGAACTTTAAGGTTCTCTTTATTGTTTAATAAAAATATGTTACAATGTAATTGGTGATTTTATATGACAGGTGCACTCAAAGATAAATTGTTATTATTACCAATGCAACCGGGATGTTATCTTATGAAAAATAAAGATGGAATAGTAATATATGTAGGTAAAGCAAAAAAATTAAAAAATAGAGTTAATTCGTATTTTAGAGGAAAACATTATGGTAAAACAGCTAAACTCGTTAGTGAGATAGTAGATTTTGAATATATAGTTGTAAATAGTGAAATTGAATCTTTAATACTTGAAATAAATTTAATTAAAAAATATGATCCTAAATATAATATTTTACTTAGAGATGATAAAAGTTATCCTTATATAGAATTTACTGATAGTGATGTTCCTACTTTAAAAGTAGTTAGAAATATAAATAGAAAAAAGAAAGCAAAATATTTATATGGACCATATCCAAATGTGACAGCTGCAAGAAATACAGTAAATTTATTAAATAGAATATATCCACTTAGGAAATGTAATGTCTATGAAAAAAGGCCTTGTCTATATTTTCATATAAATGAATGTTTAGGGTATTGTTCGCATAAAATAGATAAAGAAAAAATAACTAAAATGAAATCAGAGATAATAAAATTTTTAAAGGGAGACCATTCTATAGTAACAGATAAGTTAAAAGAAAAAATGGAATATGAAAGTTCACTTTTACACTTTGAAAAGGCTAAAGAATATAAAGATTTATTAGATTATATAAATATAACACTTACAAATCAAGAGGTGGAATTTAAAGATAATATAGATAGAGACATATTTGGTTATTTTTTTGATAAAGGATATTTAAGTATACAAGTATTTTTTATTAGAGGTTCAAAAATAGTAGAAAGGAAATCTAAAATATTCGATATAGTTGATGAGGTAGACGAAGAATTAACTAGATATATTGCTCGTTTTTATACTAATTTAAACAAGCCTAAAGAGATATTAGTACCTGATATAGTTGATAATGAATTACTCAGTAAATATCTTGATATGAATGTAAAAAAGCCTATTAAAGGCGAAAAATTAAAGTTAGTAAACATGGCATGTGAGAATGCAAAAATATCATTAAATGAAAAATTTGAACTTATAAAAAAAGATGAAGAAAAAACAACAGGTGCTTTTGAAAGTCTTAGAGAAATATTGAATTTAAAAAAATTATCAAGAGTAGAAATATTCGATAATGCTCATCTTTTTGGTACGTATAATGTATCAGGTATGGTTGTATTTATAGATGGAAAACCAAGTAAAAATAATTACAGAAAATTTAAAATAAGTGTTGATACTAATGATGATTATGGAACTATGAAAGAGGTTATATATAGAAGATATTTTAGGGTATTAAAAGATAATTTGGAAAGACCAGATTTGATAATAGTAGATGGTGGCATAGGACAAATAAATGTAGCACGTGGTGTATTAGATAGTTTGTGTATGGATATTCCTGTAGTGGGATTAAAAAAGGATAATAAACATACTACTAGTGCTCTTTTGGCATTTGATCCAATAAAAGAGGTAATTATAGATAAAAAAAGCAATCTTTTTTATCTACTTGAGAGAATGCAAGATGAGGTGCATGAATTTACAATAAATTATCATAAACAAATAAGGAGTAAAGGCGCTATTACAAGTATATTAGATAATGTAGAAGGTATAGGAGATAAGCGAAAAAAGGAATTGTTGAGGAAATATAAGACCATAAGTAAAATGAGTATGGCGAGTGTAGAAGAGTTAAGTGAAATCCTACCAAGTACCACTGCAGAAAATTTATATAAATTTTTAAAGGATTATAAAATAAATTTTGACCTTTCAAAAAAAAAGTGATATACTTATGTAGATAATAAAGGAGAGAAATAAGATGGTATGTAAAAATTGTGGTAAAGAAATCACGGAAAATTCTAAATTTTGTGGATATTGTGGTCAAAGTCTAGAGGAAATAAATTTAGAACCTATAAATCAACAAGGCGTTGAAAATGATACATATAATAATCAACCTGATTTAGTATCAAATGTAGATGGTTTAAATAATGTCGATAATGTAGCTTCAACACTAGATACAAATAATGATGTGTTAAATCCAAGTGATGTAGTTCCGAATGTAGAGGGTATAAATAATGTTGATAATGTAGCTTCAACACTTGAAACAAATAATGACATGTTAACTCAACCTGATTTAGTATCAAATGTAGAGGGCCTAAATAATGTTGATAATGTAGCATCAACACTTGAAACAAATAATGACATGTTAACTCAACCTGATTTAGTATCAAATGTAGAGGGCCTAAATAATGTTGATAATGTAGCATCAACACTTGAAGAAAATAACGATATGTTAACTCAAAATGTTGAACCTATACAAACACAAACTGAACAACCTGAAACGGTTAAAACAGAATCATCAAAATCAGAAAAGAAAAAATCAAAAAACACTAGAATATTACTTATAATTTTAGCTGTGATTTTAGTAATAGCAATTAATGTTTTTGCGTTTATGTCAATGAACAAAAGTTCAAAAAGTAACATTTCTGTTTTAGAAAAAGCTGTAGGTAATTTTAAAGAAATGGGTAATGAAAGTGGTACTATAGTATTAGGATTGCGTTTTGAAAGTTCCACATCAGATATTGCTAATTTATCTGCAAGATTTTTATTTCAAAAAGAAAACGATGAATATAAGTTCAATGTTAAATTAGATAAATCTTCAATAAATGAAGAAATTGATTTATATTCTGTAGTAAATAAAGATAAGGCAAACGTTTATGTTAATTCAAAAACATTTGATATGATGGGCTTAACTGCTTCAGATGTTAATACATGGTTAGTATATTCTCAAGCACTTGATGAAATTAATAATGAAATAGAAAAAGTAGAAACAGAAGAAAATAATATAAAAATAAATGAAATAATTGATGAAAATCATTTTAAATTTATTGAAAAGACAGGTGATTTAAATCATTATAAATTAGTTATTGATGAAGCACTTTTTGAATCTTTAAAAAATAAATTAGAATTAAGTGATGAGGTTAAAACATCTATAGAAGAAGCTATCGAAAGTTTAAAAGAAAATAAAATTGAAAATATTGAAATAGATATTTATATAAATAAATCAAATGAAATAGCAAAAATAGAAATGGATTTAGCTAAAATGATTAATAGTGAAGATATAAAAAGCGCAGTAATTAGTATCGAATTTAAAGATTTTAATAACACAAAAATTGAAATTCCAAAAGAAGCATTAAATTCTACTATGACTATTGAAGATTATACTATGCAGTATGGAGCAACACCAGAAATAGATTTAGATTCAGATATGGATATGGGATTAGATACAAATATGGATACAGATTTAGATTTTGATACAGACGAATCATTCGACTATAATTTTTAAGAGTTTTAAACTCTTTTTTTGTGTACTTTTATCACGTATTTGCATATATTAAAGTGAGGAGGTAATGGTATGTCATTATATAAAGAAATAGTTACAAAAGCAGTAATAGGGAAAGGTAAAAAATATTTTAAAGATAATTATAGCATAGCGTGTGAAAATGTACCTACAACAATACTTGGGTGCTGGGTAATTAATCATAAATTTAAAGGATATAAAACCAATGATAAAATAGGAGTAAGTGGTTCATATGATGTAAATATATGGTATTCATATGATAATGATTCTAAAACTACTGTAGTTAATCAAAATATTTCATATAATGATTTGTTTAATGTTAAATTAAAAGAAAATTCTGATCTTACAAGTGATACAGATATAATAGTAAGAACTCTTAAACAACCTAATTGTACAGGAGTAAATATAAATGGTAAAAATATAACATTTGATATAGAAAAAGAGTTAGGTGTTGAGGTTGTAGGTGAAACTAAAGTTAAAATAGCTATAGAAGAAGATGAAGAACCATGGGATGAAATAGAAGATGAATTAAGCGAAAAAGATGAAAAAGAAATTGATGAAGTAAAAGAAGATTTTATAAAATAGTACAATAGTACTTTTTTCTTTAATAAAAAGAGTTAACCAAAAATGGTTGACAAATAAATTGATTAGTGGTAATATTATAAGCAATGAATGGAGGTGCTAAAAATGGCAGTTAAAATAAGATTAAGAAGAATGGGAGCAAAAAAAAGACCTTTTTATCGTATAGTTGTTGCTGATTCTAGATTTCCAAGAGATGGAAGATTTATAGAAGAAATAGGATATTATAATCCAATTGAAACTCCAGCAAAAGTTGAGGTAAATAAAGAACTTGCAATGAAATGGTTAAAAGATGGTGCAACTCCTACTGATACAGTTAGAGATATTTTAAGTAAACAAGGAATTTTAAAAGAATTTCACGAAGAAAAAAATTCAAAAAAAACAAGTAAAGTAGGGAAATAGTTATGAAAGAAAAAGATAGTTTAAAAAATTTGACAGAGTATTTAGTGAAAGAATTGTTACCAAATGATGTTGATGTAAAAATAGAATTAATTGAAACTGAAAACGATATAGTTATTAGGGTTTTAGTTCCAACTGAATATATGAGTAGTATTATTGGAAAGGGTGGAAACATTGCTAATTCCATTAGGACTATAGTACAAGCTGCTGCTTACAATAATAAATTTGGTAGAACAAGAATTAACATTGATTCGTTATAAAATTTGTTATAAAATTGGTTATAATGTTGGTTATACCAATTTTTTTCATACTATTTATTGAATTAAATTGATATATATATTATAATATATAAGTAGGTAAGTAGATTGGAATGTGATATATGAAAACAAGATTAATGAGTGCGATTGTTGTTACTTTAATATTTATACCAATAGTTTTAATTGGTGGATTGCTATTTAACATTTCCTTTTTCATACTTGCTTTATTAGCGCTTAGAGAACTTATGAAAGCAAAAGAACATGAAAAAAGAATACCAGATTTTATTAGATTTATAAGTTATTTGTTATTGACTATTATATATTTTCAAAATACATTAAGTAAGGCTTTGACATTTAGTTTAGATTGTAAGTTAATATCAGGGGTGTTTCTAATTTTACTATTACCTGTAGTTTTATATCACAATGATAAAAAATATGGTGTAACAGATGCTTTCTTTTTACTTGGTAGTGTTTTATTTTTAGGCTATTCTATGTCATTATTTTATATGTATAGAAGCATAGATTTAAAAATAATTTTATTCTTATTTTTGATTGCTATAATAACAGATACGTATGCATATTTAGTAGGTAAGCTTATAGGTAAAAATAAATTACTTGAGGTAATTTCGCCAAATAAAACTTGGGAAGGTACTATAGGTGGTAGTTTAGTTGCAGTATTTGTATGCACATCTTATTATATAACAGCAGTAAATTCAAATGCATCAATAATGACTATAAGTATAATTGTTTTGTTTTTAAGTTTAGTAGGACAATTCGGTGATTTATTTTTTTCAAGTATAAAAAGAAAATTTAAAATGAAAGATTTTTCTAAAATAATGCCAGGACATGGTGGAGTTTTGGATAGATTAGATAGCATAATTTTTATACTTTTAGCATTTACTTTTTTTATAGAATTAATATAAAGGAGAAATCAAATGACAATTATATATTTTATTTTAATATTAGGAATTACGGTTTTTATACATGAATTAGGGCATTTTATATTTGCTAAAAAATTTGGTGTATATGTATATGAGTTTTCAATTGGAATGGGTCCGAGATTGTTTAAATTCAATAGAAAAAACGATGAAACAGATTATTGTATAAGGCTTCTTCCAATAGGTGGTTTTGTTCAGATGGCTGGGGAAGAAATGGAAGTAGATGATAAAGTTCCAGAAGATAAAAGGTTAGGTTCCAAGAAAGCTTATCAAAGATTTTTGATAATGGTTGCTGGAGTTATGATGAATTTTTTGCTCGCTATAGTTCTTTATTTCATAATTGGTTTATTTAATAATGTTTCAATGGATAATGTTTATGTGCAAAATAGTACGATAAAAAATCTTGATGAAAACGATAAAATAGTTGCAATTAATAATCATTTTGTAAATAATTACGATAAACTTGCACTCGAAATGACAATTGCTGGTGAAAATGAATTTACTATGACAGTAAAAAATGGCAATGAAAAAAAAGATGTAAAAGTAAATCCAATAAAAGTTGGAGAATCTAATTTATTATATGGATTCGATTATGGATTTAAAGTTGAAGATTTAAAAATTATAAGTTCAGATATAAAAGGATTGTCGATAGATGATTTAATAACAAAAATTAATGATATTGAAATAAAATCATATTTAGATTTGTTGAATGAATTAGATAATGTATCAGAAGAAAAATTTAATTTAACTGTTGTAGATCAAAACAACAATGAAAAGATAATACCTATAAAAGTTAAAGAAAAAGAAGATGATACATTGCTTGGATATAGCTATGGATTTTATATATCAGGAAAAACAGGTAAAGGTTTTTTTGCAGCTATCAAATATGCATTTTTAAAATTTTTTAGTGTAATAGAGCAAATGATTTTTATGGTATTTTATTTAGTAACTGGTAAAATAAGTTTAAATATGTTATCTGGACCTGTTGGTATATTTAATGCAGTTAGTGTGTACTCAAGTTATGGATTTTTTAGTCTTGTTTCACTATTATGTTTAATTTGTGTTAATGTTGGCTTTATAAATTTATTACCACTCCCTGCGTTTGATGGAGGACATGTATTATTTATAATAATAGAGAAGATAAAGGGAAGTAAAGTTAATCCAAAAGTAGAAAATGCAATTCATAATATAGGATTTATGTTGCTTATGCTTTTGATGATTTTAGTAACCTATAACGATATAATAAGATTATTTTGGAGTTGATAAAATGTTAAGAGTAGAAAATGTTACAAAATATTACGGGAATTTTAAAGCATTAGATGATTTATCTTTTGATGTAAAAGAGGGTGAAATATTTGGTTTGTTAGGTGTTAATGGAGCTGGAAAGACAACGACATTTAGAATAATTATGGGATTACTTGAAAAAACGAGTGGTAAAGTTACATTAGATGACAAACCAATCGATTATTCTGTTACTGATAATATTGGCTTTTTAACAGAGGAAAGGAGTTTACTTACAAAACTTACAGTTCGTGAGCAGGCAATTTACTTTGGAACCTTAAAGGGCATGAGTGAAGATAAAATACTAGAAAGGTTGGATTATCTTTTAAATAAATTTGATATAATGGACTATAAAGATAAAAAAATTAAAGAATTATCTAAAGGTAACCAACAAAAGATACAATTTATAACAGCAATATTGAACGAACCAAAATTATTAATTTTAGATGAACCATTTTCTGGGCTTGATCCATTTAATATAGAATTGTTTAAAGATGAAATTATGGAATTATCTAAAAAAGGAAGTATGATAATATTTTCTTCACATAGGATGGATCATGTTGAATTGTTCTGTAAAAAATTGGTAATTCTTGTAAATGGAAAAACGGTTTTAAAAGGAAATATTAAGGATATAAAAGAGCAATATCGAAAGAAAAATATTGTGTTAAAGGGAAATATTGATATTAAAAAAATAGAAGACATAAAGGGTGTTGAAAAAATAATACAAAAAAGTGATGATGAAATAGAGGTTATAATATCATCTAGTGATGTTGTTGATGATGTATTTAAATATGTAAGTAAGTGTAAAAATGTAACAAAATTTATAGTCGAAGAGCCAAGTTTAAATGATATTTTTATTTCAAAAGTAGGAGAGTCATATGAAAAATAAATTAAAGTTTTTAATAAGTACAAGTTTAAAAAAGAAAACTAAAACTAAATGGTTTATGGTGGCAAATGTAGTACTTGCACTGTTGGTTATAGGTATAATAAATATCGATAGTATTATTACATTTTTTGGTGGAGATTTTAATGAAAAAATAAAAGTATATTTAGTTGATGAAACTGATACATTTTATGATGATTTTAGTGAATATGTTGAATTAGTGGAAAAGGATTTATATGATGGCGATGGTAGTCATTTTGAAATCGTAGACTCAGATAAATCAATAGATGAACTTAAAAAATTAATAAAAGAAGATGAGAAGGAATCAGTAATTGTTAATATATACAATAAAGATGATAGTGAGATAGGTTCTAAATTAATATCTTTTTCAACAATGGATACGATGGATTATCAGATTTTATCAAGTGCGATTATGCAAGTTTCTAATATTTATACAATTAGTAGTTTGGGACTTACGGAGGAGCAGTATAGTAAACTTATAAATCCTATCGAAATTGAAAGAGAAATAATGGATGAAGATATAAATGATGAAGATGAAAATACCAATATGATAATGACTACGGTATTTCCAGTAGTTATATTACCATTTTTTATGCTTACAATATTTTTGGTTCAATTTATAGGTTCTGAAATTAATGATGAGAAATCAACTAGAAGCATGGAAATAATAATATCAAATGTATCACCAAAAGTTCATTTTGCAGCAAAAGTTATAGCTAATAATTTATTTGTATTGATTCAATCAATTTTGTTGGTATTTTATTCTATAATTGGATTTTTAGTAAGAAAAGGTCTTGGTGGAGATTCAATAATGAATGGTTTAGGTAGTGAGGTTGGCAAAACTTTAAAAACGTTAACAACGGGCTCAATGGGTGATAAATTGGTTCCCATTATAATACTTACTTTCATTTTAATGGTTCTTACGTTTATTGCATATTCTTTAATAGCTGGTATACTTGCATCAATGACTACTAATCCAGAAGATTTTCAACAACTACAAACACCAATAGTAATCGTATTGCTTTTGGGCTATTATTTATCAATTATGGCTGGTATGTTTAAAGGTTCCTTATTTATAAAAATATTATCATTTGTACCACTAATTTCTGCAGTATTATCGCCATCTTTATTTGTGCTAGGTCAAATAGGGATAATTGAAATTACAATTTCAATATTGATAATGTTTGCAACTTTATATCTATTAGTTAAATATGGGCTTAGGATATATAAAGTGGGAATATTAAATTATTCTTCAACAGGAATGTGGAAAAAAATGTTTAAATCTGTCAAAAATAAAGATTAAAAATACAAAAGTTTTTGAAAAAAAAGAGAATTAAATGAAAATTTTGATAAAAAAATGCTAAAAACTATTGTAAAATTAATCATTTTAAGATATACTTAAATAGTCATATCTTTTGACGGGCTTGTAGCTCAGCTGGTTAGAGCGTTCGTCTGATAAGCGAGAGGTCGATGGTTCAAGTCCATCCAGGCCCACCATTTTTTGGCCGGTTGGTGAAGTGGCTTAACACACATGCCTTTCACGCATGCATTCACGGGTCCGAATCCCGTACCGGTCACCATATGATTATTAATCGTTGATTTATGTCAGCGATTTTTTTATGTTATCCGTGAATGCATGTGTTAAAACCCATTTGAACCATCAACCTCTCGCGTTAGCTATAATATATATAGTAGAATAATATATAAAAATTTTCTTTAATTATCAATTTTTCACATTAACTAAAGTATAAATAATAAAATTTTATATAAAATTTGTAAAAAAATATTAATTTACTGCAAAATAAAAAGGATTTTTAAATTCCATGTAGTATATTAATAGTAGAGGAGTGAATAATATGACAAAAGAATCAAGCTTTGGTAAAAAGAACGAATATCTTTTTATAGATGCGATTGACAATAAAAAATTTCATGAACTTAATTTTTTATTGCAAAATTTAATTTTATATTTGTTTCCTAATGTGAAATATGATACAGTAATAACATGTTATAAAAATGTTGAATATGAAAAAGCTGATATATGTATAAAAATAGGAAATAAAATAAAATATGCCAGTATAAAAGTTGGACATACTAATTCTATTCATAGTGAGAAAATAAATAAATTTGTCCATTTTTTAAAAAGTATAGGTCTTGATGACGAAATAGTAAATGAAATATTAAAATATCATTATGCTGATGGAACAAATAATGGAACTGGTAAAAAAAGATTAACTATTGAAGAATATAAAAACTTAAATGCAGAAAATATCAGATATGTTAATCAAAGTATAAATAAATCTATAATAATAAAAAAAATTATAAATCGTTTTTTAATACAAGGTACACAGAAACAATTAAAAAAAGTTGATATATTAATTCATGGAACACCAGATGATTTCTTGTTTGTTTCAAAATCTGAAATATATAAATATGTATTAGAAAAAATACAAAAAGAATCATCAGCAATTCATTTTTCATTATTTACCTATCAACCATTTTCACGTGTGTTAGATTATAATCCAAAAAATGAATATAAAAGAGAATGGATTCAAATAAAATGGTTTAATTTAGGAGATAGCATGATTGAAATGATGAATAATAGAATTACAAAGGTTACGAAACTACTTGAAAACTTATAACATTAATAGTATAATTTTAGTGTGAGATTGCCCCATAGCCAAGCGGTAAGGCAGTGGACTCTGACTCCACCATGCGTAAGTTCGAATCTTACTGGGGTAACCATGCTGAAATAGCTCAGTTGGTAGAGCAACTCCCTCGTAAAGAGTAGGTCGTAGGTTCAAATCCTATTTTCAGCACCATTTTTATATTTTTAAATTTTTTTTTGCAAGAATGGCGGAATGGTAGACGCACTACTTTGAGGTGGTAGCGATTAATAGTCGTGGGAGTTCAAATCTCCTTTCTTGCACCAGTGATATTTAAACTCACACATTTGTGAGTTATCATTATATAACAAGTTCATAGTATTTAATATTATGAACTTGTTTTTATTGTGTAAATGAGATT
>CANQIV010000015.1 GCA_947624135.1 uncultured Bacilli bacterium
ATATAAAAAAAAGAAAATCAAATTTATTATAAATTCAACTTTCTTATCTTTTTCCCCCAAAACTCTTTACACTAACTCAACTTTTATTTTTTCATTTTTTGTTTCTATATGAATTCTTTGTATAATACCAAGGGTTGCAATGAATGATAGTGTAAAGCTACCTCCATACGATAAAAATGGTAGTGGTACACCTGTTAGAGGTATTAAGCCAAAAAGTCCTCCTAAATTTATAAATATATGTAAGAAAATATATGTTGCAGTTCCAATGCATATGTATTTATATGATATTTTTTTTACCTTAGAAGCTAATTTAAGTGTTCTAAAAATTATTACTACATAAGCAAAAAATATTAACGCACATTTTAATACACCTTGCTCTTCTGCTATTATAGCGAATACCATATCAGTATGTGGTTCAGGTATATATGAATATTTCTGGGTACTTTTACCCATTCCAAGCCCATTTAATCCACCATTATTTATAGCTATATAAGCATTACATATCTGATAACCATTATATTCATATTTTGAACATGGATTAAAATAATCAAATCTAGATTTTTGTGCATCTGATAAAAATTTACCACTAAATTTTATCATAAATAATATTCCAATTATTCCTACTATAGCTATATATAATATAGATTTAATTTTTTCTTTTGAAGATATTGGACTAGCTAAATAAATTGACATAAATATACCAAATAATATAATTGCAGTTCCAGCGTCGTTTTGAAAGAATACTATTACTGGAAAAATTAAGCATAAGCAAAGAACTTTACCCAACTCTTCTGTATGCTTTATTTTATGATTTTTAAACAATTTATCATTGATTGCAAAAAGGAAAGAAGCTGTCAATATCAATATTGGTTTTGAAAATTCACTAGGTTGAAGTTTAAAAAAGCCTAAATTAATCCAGTTGTTCGCACCTCTAGTAGTAGAATCTATATCTAACATTTTATCTCTTATACCTTTTATTACTAGGTAAAGATTAAGCCCTACCAAAGCTACATATAACAGTGGTAACCATTTTTCATATTTTTTCATTGGTATATTAATTATTGCTATGAATGCTACAAAACTCATAAATAAGATTATTACATGTTTATAAAAATAATAAAATACATTTGCGCCTAAATTTACTACTGCTTCACGACTTGATGCAGTAACTATATTTAATGTGCCAAATATAATCATTATAAGTGATATAAATAATAATGTTTTATCCATATCTAAAAAAGTTTTTCTAATTTTTTTAAACACTATTAATCACCTATCCTTATAATTATAATACCATAAATAAACGCAATACTCAATATATAGGTATTTTTAATTAACAAAAAAAAGTAAATTTAATATTATATAATTAGATAAGGAGTGATTTTATGTATTATTATGGTGGATACCAAGGATACGGTGGATACCCTTATAGTGGTTGTTGTCAAACTGGGGGATACACTGGAAATGGTGCTGGATATGGAGCAGCTATTATATTAGTATTATTTATTTTACTTGTTATAGTTATAGGCGCTAGAGCATTCGATGGAAGATAAAAGTTTAACTTTTGTCTTTTTTTGTGATATAATTGTTACAGGATGTGATTTAATGTTTAAAAAATTGAATATTTTAGATGAAAAAGATCCTCATTTAAGGAAAATTAGCAAAGATGCTAAATTACCTTTAACAGATGAATATAAAAAAATAATTGATCAAATCATTAAGGAACTTACATATAGTCAAATTGAGGAATATGCAGAAAAGTATGATTTAAGACCTGGTATGGGACTTGCATTTCCACAACTTGGAAAAAATGAAAGAATCATCGTTATCGTTTATGAATATGAGGAAGGAAAATTTGAAAATTACGTATTTGTAAATCCAAAAATAACAAGTTATTCAGATGAAATGATAGCTACTGAAGCAGGAGAAGGATGCTTAAGTGTAAATAGAGAGGTTGAAGGTCACGTTAAAAGACATGCTAGAGTTACTGTTGAAGGATTTGATGTAGATGGAAATAAAATAAAAGTTAGAGCACGTGAAGAATTATCTATAGCATTCCAACATGAAATTGATCACTTAAATGGTATTTTGTTTTATGATAGAATTGATAAAAATAAACCTTTTTTCAATGAAAATGAAATAAGGTTAATATAGGAGGAAACATGAAAGGTGCGTTTAAATATATTGCTTTATTTTTAGTAGCATGCATTTTATCAATAATTATTTATTATTGCGTATAAAAAAATTTAGCGTTAAACTAAATTTTTTTTATTGATTCACTTTTAAAGAATCCTGTTACTCCATTTTCATTTCCTACCATATATGGATTATCTAAATCTTCATATATTTCAAGTATTTCCCTTTCCCAACCTATTGCTATATCATGTGAATCTGTTCCATATGCATTTGATGAATAATTTCCAACTATTATTACTTTATCTCCTACATTATAAACTGGTTCTATTTCTATTTCTTTATAATGGGCTACAAGAGTTGAATCACTATTAATTATTCTATTATCGTAAAGTTCTTCATTTAAGTACCACCCTATAAATTCATATCCTTCTTTAGTTACTGTAGGTAAATTAGTTATACTGCTACCCTTTAATATTTTAACTGAATCAATATTATCAGATGAATCAGTAACATAACTTATAGTTATATATTCATCTTTTAACCACTTCGCACTAAGTGTAATATCACTGTCAACAAGTAAGTCAAAATCATATTTTTTACCATCTAACTGCCATTCTATAAATTTATATCCTTCTTTAGTTGGCTCTTTAGGTTCTATTGCTTTATCATACTTTTTTACATACTGTGAAATTAATTTTTCATCTGTACCAGTTTCAAAAGAAACAACATATTTATCTTTATAATAAATTATTGATAAAATAATTGCTATTATAAATACTAAAATAAACGCAATTATTACTATTTTTCTTTTACTCATAATAATCATTCCATCCATTTAAATTATATCTATTTTTAGTATTTATGTCAACATAATGAATATATTGTAATATGAAAAAATTAGAAATGTTTTTAGTTATATTTGTTATTTTTTTTATTTTAATAAATTCGGTAGAAATAATGGAAAATATTAGACTTTCATTTAATATATGTATAAATAATCTTTTCCCATCTTTAATACCTTTTATGATTTTATCCAATATACTTATTAACTATAATTTTATAAATGATTTAAGTAGTATTTTAGGAAAATTTATGAATAAAGTATTTAAAGTAAATAAAAATTCTTCTTTTGCATTTGTTATGAGTATCTTAAGTGGAACTCCAAGCAACGCTAAATACTTAAATGATTTATATAATAATAATTTAATTGATATAAGTGATATAGAAAAGTGTCTAAATTTTTGTCATTTTACTAATCCTATTTTTATATTAGGAACCATTGGTTTTTCTTTTTTGCACGACAAAAAATTAGGACTTATTATATTGATATCGCATTATTTATCTAGCATTATAATTGGTATTTTTAATAGAAAAAGTGAAATTATAACAAATAATAATATAAAAAGTAATAAGGTGAAAAATAATAAAAATTTTATTAAAATATTAAGTGAATCAATTTATTCTACTATTAATACCCTACTTTTAATTTTAGGAATTATAACTTGTTTTCTTATTATAACATGTTTAATTAATAAAATATTTAATATTTCTAATGATTATAAATTTTTATATGGTCTATTAGAATTAACACAAGGTTTAAATTTTCTTAATGTTTCTAGTTTAAGTATAAAAATGAAAACAATATTATCAAGTTTTTTAGTTTCATTTGGTGGTTTATGTATTCATGCACAAGTCTTTAGTATATTAGATAATAAAAAAATAAGGTATATACCTTATCTTTTATCGAGAGTATTTTCTGGTATAATTTCTGTTATTTTTTCTTTTATATTTCTAGAGTTGTTATATTAGAATTATATTGATATATAAAATTTATACCAAAGTCTTCATTTTTATATTCTTTACTCTTTATAGATATTTTTAAAATTAAAAAACTATTATTATCACTACTAGGTATATCTGTTAATGTTTCTTTCTTTATTTCTGGTTCGACTGTTAAATTATCTGGTATTTTATATTTATAATCATCGAAACTAATTAAATTATCTGTTACGAGCAATCTACTTTTACTGCCATCATTTAAATTAAATTCAAAGCAAAAATCTAAACTATCCGCACAACTTGAATAATTTTTAATATTTTTATCTAATTTTGAATGAATTGCTGTACTTAAATTTGCTTGATCAATTAGTAATTTAGTTTTATTATCATAGTCGTTATATATATTTTTTATAATTAATCCTATATTTATAAAAATTATTACTAAAACGATTGCTATAGATAATGTAGTTACAAGTTCAATAAGTGTAAACCCTTTTTTATTCATACAATTATTCACCAAACCTTATTGTTGCAAATGTTCCATCTTTGAATTTTGCCAACAAACGATATTTTTCTTTTCCTGTTCCTTTAACCATTTTTATAAATGTTTTCATATCTTCATCATCAACAGATATATTTTTCTCATCAAAGTAATTACTACAAATTATTAATTGTTCAACATTGTTTAGTTCAAGTAATCTTTTACAATAGTTTTGATTCGTAAACATTGAACAATTTGTCACATCGTGTACTTTATCTGGATTTATCGAATTATTTAATGTACTTAATAAGTTAGAATCTGATAAAATGTAGTCTTTAATATTTTCAGTAGCGTATAAATCTTCTACTGTGTTATATTTAAATGAATCTGAATAAGAACTTGATAAAGATGTAAATTCAATAAAAATAAATATTAAAATACCTGCTACAAAAGTACTTACAATTATAGTTTCGATAAGTACGAACCCTTTATTATTATTTTTTTTCACATTTAATCACTCTACCCTTGTTTTTCTCTTAAGAATATTATATAATATATCTAGGATAAAATCTAGTCATAAAGGGATAAAAGGGTGATAAAATGTTAAAAAATTTTGACTTTGATAAAACTCCAGTTGTGGAGATAGTAAATGAAATATTAGTTGATGCGACTAAAAGAGGTGCTTCAGATATACACTTTGATCCATATGGTAATTATATAAAAGTACGTATAAGAATTGATGGAGATTTGATGGATTATACTACTATACCAGAAAATATCGAAAAGAATTTAATTACACGTATTAAAATTATTTCTGGTATGAATATTACAGAATCAAGATTACCTCAAGATGGTGCGATTAAAGCTACTCTTGAAAATATTAATATGGATATGCGTGTTTCTGCGTTACCTACAAATCGTGGAGAAAAGATAGTTGTACGTATTTTGGATTATTCACTTAGTTTAGCTGGACTTGAAAATTTAGGTTTTTCACAAGAAAATCTTAAAAAAGTTTTAAGAATGATTGAAACTCCAAATGGTATAATACTTGTAACTGGTGCGACTGGTAGTGGTAAAAGTACAACTGTTTACTCTATTTTACAAAGATTAAATAAGGAAAATACTAATATTATTTCCGTTGAAGACCCAATAGAAATGGATATTGAAGGGGTTAACCAAATTCAAACTAATAGTGAAATTGGATTAAACTTTGCTACAGTTTTAAGATCTATATTACGTCAAGACCCAAACATCATAATGATTGGAGAAATTCGTGATACTGAAACTGCTAAAATAGCTGTTAGAGCTTCTATTACAGGTCATTTAGTTTTATCTACAATACATACAAATGACTCATTAAATACTATCGAACGTTTACTTGATATGGATGTTGAAAGATATTTACTTTCAAGTGCTCTTACAGGTATTATATCTCAAAAATTAGCTCGTAAATTATGCCCACATTGTAGAAAACTTAGACCTACTAACGAATATGAAAAAAATATCATTAAAAATGTTACAGGTAAAGTAGTTGATGAAATATATACAGCAGTTGGATGTGATGAATGTAGAAATGGTTATAGTGGACGTATAGCAATACATGAGGTATTACTTATTAATCAAGATATTAAAGATGCGATTAGTTCTAATATAAGAAAAGAAGAATTAAGACATTTAGTTTATAGTAGCGATGTTATTTCACTACTACAAGATGGTATTAATAAAGTACTTGAAGGTCAAACTACTTTGGAAGAGTTATTAAAACTTATCGAACTTGACGATGATGAGGTAGTTCACTCTACTGGACTTAACAATGCTATAGAAGCAAATGAAATTACTAAAGAGGTTGAAAACAATCATGTTCAAGTAGAATCTAATCAAGAAGAATTAAATAAAATAGATGAAGATATATTTAATACATCTAAAGAAGAAATAAAAAAAGAACCTGAAACTATAAATAATACAGTTCAAGAAACAAAAGTAAATGAAACTAATGAGGTTGCTAGTGTTAAAACACCTAATCAAATAAATACAACTACTACTTTAAAATTAAAAGTAGATGAACCTACACAAGTTATAAAAGGAATACCTGTTCAAAATATAAATGAAAATAAAACAAGAAATTCTTTATTTTCAAGAAAAAGAAATATATTTAAATAAGTCATTTGACTTATTTTTTTTAATAAAAAAAGGAGTTTATCTCCCAAAAGTTATAAGTTTTATTACTACATTTATATCTATTTTTAATAACATTATTATAATTGCTGAAACTGCTAAAAATGGTCCGTAAGGTATTTCATGTGTTGATTTTTTATGCAATAAAACAATTGATATTGGTAATCCTATAAAAGCTGATAAAAAGATTGCTATAACAGACATTGGAAAACCAAAAGTTAAACCAAATACTGCTAATAATTTTATATCTCCCCCACCCATTGATTCTTTTTTAAATAAAAAATCTCCAAATAGTTTTAATAAAAACATAAATGTAAATGAAGCAATAGCATTCAATAAAGCTAAGCCTAATCCATTAAATCCAACCATAAAGTATTTTATTATTATTATTAAACAAGAAAAAACTATTAATACACTATCTGGTATAGTCATAGTTTGATAATCACTTATAATTATTATTAGTAGCATTGATATAAATACTATTGAAAGTAAACATTCAAGTGAAAAACCAAATACTTGATATGATAATGCGAATAAAATACCACTACTAAATTCAAAAATTGGATAAAACCAAGATATTTTATCTTTACAATTTTTACATTTACCACCTTGAAATAGAAAAGATAAAATTGGTATTAATTCAAGTGATGTTAATTTATGATTACATTTTGGACAATGTGAAGCTGGATATAGAATTGACTCACCCTTTGGTATTCTATATCCAACAACATTGTAAAATGAACCAAATATTGTTCCTAATATAAAGAACAATAATAATATGCTATAATGCATCTATATCACCCTAATCTTTGTACTTCTTTATACATTGTAAACATAGGTATAATAACTGCAAGTAAGATAATACCTACTGAAAATGTTAAAAATATTATAAGTATTGGTTCTACAAGAGCTTTTATTCTTGTAACTGTATTTTTGTGTAAACTTTGATAATACGTAGAAACTTTCGACATCATTTCAGCAAGTTCTCCTGTTCTTTCTCCTGTTACAATCATTTCATATGCAGGAACTGGGAAAGCCCATTGATCTTTAAATGCTGTAGATATTTTATCTCCTCTAGCTAAATTAGCTACTGTGTCTAATATCATCATTTTATAAATTTCATTATTTGTAACTCTATTTAAAATATCCATACTATCAGTTATATATACATTATGTGATAATAATGAAGCAAAGGTTTTAGAAAACATTGTTACCTCATTATATATAATTACATCTTTAATAACTGGGATATGCATAAATACCCATTGATATAGCATTCTAATTGTCTTAACATTTTTATATAGATATACTTGTATTAAGATAAATAATATAAGAGCAAGTATAAGCCATACTATGTTATTTTCCAAGAAATGACTTACATTTATTACTGCGAGTGTGAATGCTGGAATTTGTGCTGAATCCATATTTTTATATATTTCTACAAATTTTGGTACAACATACATCATAACAAATGTAACAACTGCAATTGAAAATATAAATACTATAGATGGATAAGTAAGTGCACTTATCATTTCTCTTCTTGCTTCTTCTACCTCAGTATAATATTCTACCATATCATCGAGTGCTTCTGGAAGTTCTCCAGTAAGTTCTGATGCTTTAATCATGTTTATTAAAAGTTTTGGAAAAGCTCTTCCTCTTTTATCTAGTGCAGCTGAAAAACTTTCTCCTACTGTAAGGTCATAAGTTACCTCTCTAAGTATTGCTTTATATGATTTTTTAGTAACTTGTCTTATTAATATGTTTAATGCATCAACAAGCGGAATACCTGCTTTTAAATATGTAGATAATTGTGAAAGTAAAAATATTAAATCTTTATTTTTTACTCTTTGTTCAGTATTTCCAACTTTACCATGTAATAATTGAATTAATCTACTTGTTCTAATACTATATACAGCAAGCCCTTCACCCATTAAAAATGATTGAACATCTACTCTAGAAAATGCATCAAAATATCCTTTAACTTTTTTTCCATTTTGATTAATAGCTATATATTCCCAAGTAACAATTCTTGCTTTTTCATCTTTATCTTTTGCATCTTCAGCAGCAAAATCTACAAGCATTGTTTTAGTATCAAAAGCTCTTTTATTTCTAGCTTGTTTAACAACACTTATATTATCAAATTTATTTTTAATTCGCTTAGGTATAGAAATAATCGCCATTAATCCTTCGTTAATATAATAACCTAAACTTTTTTTCTCCAATTTAAGATTTTCATTTTTATAATTGTTTGGTACAAACTTTTCTTTTTTACGCTTCTTTTCTTTTTTTAGTTCTTTTTCATATATTTTTTGACTTTCTTCTTTTAATTTTTCTACATTTAATTCTCGTTTTTTTATTATTAATTTGCTTATTTGTACGACAATAAATATAATTGGCCAAAGTAAACCATACCATATATACTTAATAAATTTATATACATATAAACAAATAGTCATAAAAACTTTGATTATTTTGTCTAATATCTTCTTTAAAAATTGGATAAATTTCAAGCACACCACCGCTTCCTCTTATTCTATAATTAATTATAACATATTTTAAAAGATTATAATACTTTTTTTATAACTTTTTTTAATAAATTTCATATAATGTTTTAGAAATAAATATATAGGAGGATATAATGAATTACTATAATCCATATTTTTATACTATACCAAATACTTTTACTACTCCAAGAATAGGTTTATTTAGAAGGCTTTTTGGATCAACTGGAATTACATTTGGAGGAATAATTGATAGGACACAAAAATTTTTAAATTTTGCAAATCAAGCAATACCACTAGTAAAACAAGTAAAACCTATTGTTGGAAACGCTAAAACTATGTTTAAAGTAATGAATGAATTTAAAAAAGTTGAAAGGCCTAATAAAAGAAATACAACTGTAAATAAAAATGTGACAGATAATATAACTAATACCGATAATAGTGATAATAATAGTGCTGTAATGAATGGGCCAACATTTTTTCAATAAAAAAATAGATTGTTGATTTAAATTTATCAATAATCTATTTTTATTTAATGATGTATTTTTAATCTTAATAATAATAATCTATATTTTAATCTTATATTTATTTTTTTCATAGGAATACTTTTAATAATTTTTTTATATTTATTATTTATGTAATTTCTATATTCAATATTATTTTTAAGTATTGGTCCAAAAATATAATCTATACTTTTATATTTTTTATCACCTTTTTTAAATTTTATTATTATATATGGAATATCTTTATCAAATAAGAAGATTTCACTATCGATATAATATCCTAAAGATATAACTGCTCTTCTTAGTTTTTCTACATCATTATTAGATGAAATTATTAAAGTATCACTCAATACATTTGAGTGTAATATTTCTATAATAGTACGAGTACCAAGACCACATATTACTATATTATCATCACTTTTTACATCTATATTTGAAAGACCAATTGTAAGTTTAGTTTCTATTTTTTTACCTAATCTATGTTTTTTTATATTTTTAATTGCATTATCTAAAGCACTTTTATTTATATCGGTTGCTATACACTTATTATTATTATTTTTAGTTAAATATATATCTAAATAAGCATGATCACATCCAACATCTATTACTCTGCTTCCAACATCTACTAGGGTTGCTACTATTTCAAGTCTTTTTGATAAGTTCATTAGTCACCCATATAATCACGAAGTTTACGAGAACGCGAAGGATGTCTTAATTTACGAAGCGCTTTAGCTTCTATTTGTCTAATTCTTTCTCTTGTTACCCCAAACATCTGACCTACCTCTTCAAGTGTTCTTGGTTTTCCATCTTCAAGTCCAAATCTAAGTCTTATTACGTTTTCTTCTCTTTCTGTTAATGTTTCAAGAACTTGACTTATTTCATCTTTCAGCATTTCATTAGTAGCATATTCTTCTGGGCTTAAGTTGTTTTCATCTTTGATGAAATCTCCTAAATGTGAATCATCTTCTTCTCCTATAGGGGTTTCTAAACTTACTGGATCTTGACTTATTTTATATATTTCACGAACTTTTTCTACTGTAGTTCCCATTTTTTTAGCTAATTCTTCCTCACTTGGTTCACGATTAAGTTCTAGGGTTAATTGTCTTTGCACACGTGCAAGTTTATTTATTGTTTCAACCATATGAACTGGAACACGAATTGTACGAGCTTGATCTGCAATTGCACGAGTTATAGCTTGTCTAATCCACCAAGTTGCATACGTTGAAAATTTATAACCTTTACTTACATCAAATTTATCTACAGCTTTCATAAGTCCAATATTTCCTTCTTGTATTAAATCAAGGAATAACATTCCACGACCTACATATCGTTTTGCTATACTGACTACTAAACGAAGATTTGCTTCAGCTAAGGTATTTTTAGCTGATTCATCACCTTCCATTATTCTATCAGCAAGTTCACTTTCTTCTTCGAGTGTTAAAAGTTTTATTTGACCTATTTCTTTTAAATACATTCTAACCGGATCGTTAATTGTTAAATCTTTAGTAAGTGTATTATCATCTAGCAATACTTTTTCTACTGATGAATCAGAATCATCATCATTTTCAGATATTACCGCTATATTATTTTCATTAAATGCATTATATAATTCATCTAAACTATCTGCATCTAAATCTAATCCTTTTAAAGAATTAGCAAGTTCTTCATAAGTAATAAAACCTTTTTCTAATCCTTTTTTTACTAATTCATTTTTTCTTTCTTCAAAAGTCTTTATTTCATCTAGCATTTTCTTCTCTCCTTTGTTTTATCTCTAATCTTTTATTTGCAAGTTCTAGTTTTTTCTTGTAATCTTTTTCTTCTTTCATTTTATTTTTATATATATTTAATTGTTCTCTTTCGTTATATTCTCTTATATTATCTAAATAATCTTCTATTTCTTCATAATTTATTTTTTCTGGTAAATCAAGTTCCATTATATCTCCTACTGCTTTAATGGATTTTTCATCATCTTTTAAATAAGTTATAAAGTCTGCTATATTTATAAAACCATTTTCTTTGTAAAAGCAATCTATTTGAAACGCCAAATGTCTATATGTTTCAGTTGGCATGTGCGTAATTTTTTTCTCATACATTTTTATTACATCTACATTTTGTAACATATAATACAATAAATTTATTTCTGATTTTATATATTTATTAGTCTTTTTTATTTCTTTTTTTACAACTATTTCTATGTTTTTTTCTTTTTTTGTTAATTTACTTTTAAGTAAATTTATATCTATTTTAGTTTCATCACTTAGTTTTTTTATACTAACCTCTCTTAATATTTCATCATCTATATTATTTATTTCTTTTATCATATCATTAATATAATTTGCAAGTTCTTCTGTATTATTTAAATCAAATTCTTTTTTTAATAGTGATTCTTTAAATTCCATTACGTTCATAGGATTATTTATTTTACTTATAAATTCTTCCCCACCACGATTTATTATATATTCATCTGGGTCACTATTGTTTTCAAGCCTTACTATTTTAGGAATTATTCCTAATTTTGTAAGTTCTTCTATCGCACTTTTTGTAGCTTTTAATCCAGCTTCATCACCATCAAAACAAAGTATTACATCTGAGCCTAATTTTCTAACTAACATAGCTTGTTCTTTACCAAATGCAGTTCCAAGTGAAGCAACACAATTTTTAACTCCTACAGTATAAGCTCTAATTACATCCATAGGGCCTTCCATAATAATTACTTGTTTCTTATGTCTACACTCTTCTTTAGCGCGGTGATAATTATATAAAAGTTCACGTTTTTTAAATATATCTGTCTCTTTAGAATTTACATATTTATTTTCTGTTTCTCCATTATATACACGACCATTATATCCTATAATTTTACCATTTAAATCATATAGCGGAAACATTATTCTATTTCTATATACATCATTTAATACATAATTATTTTCATTAACTAAACCACTTTTAACTAAAGTTTTTTCATCATATCCTTTAGATTTCAATAATTTAGTTAACATATCTTTTTCATTTAAAGATAAACCAATACCAAATTCTTTTATTACGTTATCATCTAATTTTCTATTGTGTAAATATTCTTTTGCTTTTTTCCCTTTTTCTGTATTTATATTATTTTGATAAAATTTTTGACTTAAAGAATATATATCGTATAAATCTTGATTTTTATTTATCTTTTTAGGTTGTCCAACGTTTATACTTATTCCAGCCATATCTGCACATTTTTTAAGTGCTTCAACAAATGTTATATTTTCGTAATCCTGTATAAATTTAAATACATTTCCTGTAGCGCCACATGACCAACAAGTATATATTTGTCTTTCGCGTGATACACTCATACTAGGGGAATGATCATCGTGAAATGGACATATACCAAAATAATTTTTCCCTTTAGGTGTGAGTGGTAGATAAGTAGATATTATATCAACTATATCTAAATTATTTCTAATTTCATTGATTGTATTACTATCTACCATACTAACACCTCTATTATTAATAAACGACAAAAAGAAGCAAAATTCCTTTTTTTTATATAATTTTTTTAATTTTTTACATATTTTTAATGTAAAATCAATTTAATAGTTAATATTTTATCATTTAATATTTTAAAAATCAATTTTTTTATTATAATTCTATAGTTGTTCCATTAATTTTATAATTAGTTTTATATTTTAATTCTCTTATTAATCTAAATAAAGCTTCATCTTTTTTCTTTGCTTCTATCATTACATCGAAATCTCTATTTACAAATTTTATTTTTTCTATAAATTCTATAAAATCATCACTATTTATATAATCATGATGACTCCTTTTATTCTTTTTATCTTTGGGACTAGAAAAATGTATTTTTGGAATTGTATTCCAAGTATTAAATATTTTTTCAATATAATCTTCTATTTTTTCATTATTTCTATTTATTTTAAAATGGTGGTAATCAAGAACTACTGGTCTATTTATTTTTTTAGAAAGTTCTAAAACATTTCTTATATTATAACTTTTATCATCATTTTCTATTACTATTAATTTTTTTGTTTTTTCATCTAATTTATTAAAATTATCTATAAATCTTTTAATTCCTTCTTTTTTTCCATTAACTTTACTACCTACATGAAGTACAATAATAGAATCTATTTGCATATATTCATACATTTTTCGATAATTTTTGAGTATATTAATTGTAGATGATACTACATTCTCATTTATACTATTTAATACTGTATAAGCGCTAGGGTGCATATCTAATCTTATATTGTTTTCTTTTATTATATTACCTATTTTTTTATAATTTTCTTTATATTGATTATAAAAATCATATTTAACATCTGGATGATTAAATAAAGGTAATAGTTCTGATGTCATTCTAAAAAAGGTAATATCATTTTTTATATTGTATTTTAATATTTTTTCGAGCGCTAAAAAATTATCTTTAATTACTTTATCTAATTTTATGTTTGCTAATTCACCTAATTTTTTATAGTTAGTATATGTAAGTGTATGTGATGATGTTTCATCTATTGTAACAGGAACACATGCATAACCAAGTCTTATTTTCATATTATCACCATTATTATTATTTATAGAAAGGAGTTTTTTATGAGTCTAAAAAAAGATAAAATTATAGGTGTAGTTATAATATTTATATTATGTTTTATATTTCATTTTGTATATGAATTAATACCTAGCAAAATAACATCTATATTTTTTCCAGTTAATGAATCTATTTGGGAACATATGAAATTAATTTTTACGAGTGTTGTTGTTTATGGAATAATTGATTATATAATTTTAAATAAATTTAAAATAAAATATAATAATTTTCTCACTGCTTTATTTATTTCAGCATTTACTATTATTCCAATATTTTTAATTATTTATTTACCATTTTATCATAAGATTGGTCCTAAAATGTTTTTAAATATTGGAGTTATGTTGATTTCAATTATTATTGTAGAAATTATTAATTATTATATTTTAAAAAGTAAAGCTTGCAATTGTGAGATTATATCTTTAAGTTTAATTATTATATGTTATATTATTTTAGGATATTTGACGTTTCATCCTATAAAGAATTATTTATTTTTTGATACAGAAAAAGAAAAATACGGAATTAACAATTATAATGTTTAATCCGTATTTTATTATTTAATATCTAAATCATCTAAAAAATCATCTATTGTCATTATTCTATTATCTATACTTTCTAAAGATATATCTTCTCTTTTTATTTCTTCTTTAGTTTCTATATTGGAATCAATATTTGGATTTTCTAAAGTTTTTTCTATAAATACATCTATTATGTTTTGTTTAGAAAGATTTGTACCTGTTGAATATCTATCAGCAATTGGTAGTTCTGTTAACTTAATTATTTTGATATCTTCTTTAAATTTTAAACCTATATTGTGTTTTGAATTAATTACAAATGATTTTAATATATAATATGGATTAGTTTTAACATCTCTTATTATTTGTATACCTTTTCTTGCTCTAGATATTCTTTCAAATTCTGAAAGTTTTACTCTTTTTCCTGTGTTTTTACAAGTTATTACTGTTACAAATTCATCTGAATCAATAACGCTACCACTTGCGATAACATCATTTTTAAGACTTATTCCTTTAACGCCACCTGCTCTACTTCCAAGAATTGGTACCTCATTAATATCAAATTTTAAAGCAAATCCATTATGTGTTGTTATAAATACATCTGTACCTTTATTATATGAGATATTGCTAACTAAATCTCCATCTTTAAGTTTTATATATGGCATTGGTTTTGTATATCTACTTGCTTTTAAATCACTAATAAGTGTTCTTTTTATCATACCATTTTTAGTAAATACTGTAATATATTTATCTGTATCAAAGTTTGTAACTGGTATACTATCTATTATATTTTCTTCTGGATCAATTTTAATTATGTTACTTATATGTTTACCTAAATCTTTCCATTTCATATCAGGTATTATATGTACTGGTACAAATAGATAATTTCCTATATCTGTAAACATTAAAATAGTATCTAGAGTATTTAATTCATAAATACCAATACAATAATCTTGTTCTTTTAAACCAGTTGCATCATCTGTAGATGAATAACTCCTTTTTGATACTCTTTTAACATATCCATCTTTTGTTACTACTACTACACAATCTTCTTTAGGTATCATAGATATTGTATCAATTTTTATTTCTGTTATTTCATCTTTTATTTCTGTTTTACGCTTATTAGCATATTCATTTTTTATTGATTTAAGTTCTGTTTTCATAACTAATTTTAGTTTTTCTTCATCGCTAAGTATACCTTGTAATATTTGTATTGCTTTAACTAAATTTGCATGTTCTTCTTTTAATATATTTACATCTGTATTAGTTAATCTATAAAGTTGTAGTGTCACTATAGCATCTGCTTGTATTTCTGTAAAGTTATATTCTTTAACTAAATTAGAAATAGCATCACTTTTATTTTTACTAGTTCTTATTGTATGTATTACACTATCTAATATATCGAGTGCTTTTATAAGACCTTCTACTATATGCATACGTGCTTTTGCGTGTTCTAAATCGAATTTAGTACGTCTAGTTATTACATCTTTTTGGTGCGCAATATAAGCATCAATTATTTCCATTATACCTACTATCATAGGTCTACGATTAACTATAGCAACCATATTGTATGAATAATTTATTTGAAGCTCTGTATTTTTATATAAATAATTTAATATATTATCTATATCTGCATCTTTTTTAATATCTATAACTATTCTAACTTTTTCTTCTCTATCTGATTCATCTCTTATTTCTATCATTCCATCTATTTTTTTGTCATATATTATATCAGATATTTTCTTTACTAAATTAGCTTTATTTACGTCAAAAGGTATTTCATGTATAATTACTTGTTTTAACTTTTTATCTTCTACTATTTCTAATTTTGAACGAACTACTACTTTACCACGTCCAGTTGTTAAAGCTTCTGCTATTTCTTTTTTACCTTCTACTATAGCGCCTGTTGGAAAATCTGGACCTTTAACTATATCTAGTAGTGTTTCTATTCTACAATTTGGACTATCTATTCTTTTTATTGTAGCATCTATTACCTCACCTAAATTATGAGGTGGAATTTCTGTTGCATATCCAGCACTTATTCCTTTAGCTCCATTTACAAGTAAATTAGGATATTTAGCTGGTAAAACTACTGGCTCATATAATGTATCATCAAAATTTGGAGCCCATTCTACTGTATCTTTATCTATATCTTTTAAAAGTTCACCACTTATTTTAGAAAGTCTAGCTTCTGTATAACGATACGCAGCAGGTCCATCACCATCCATTGAACCGTTGTTACCATGCATATCAATGTAACATTCATTTTGTTTCCACCACTGACTCATATGTACGAGTGCTTCATAAATTGATGAATCTCCATGTGGGTGATAATGTCCCATTACATTTCCTACTGCTGTTGCTGATTTTTTATGAGCTCTATCGTAAGTGTTTTTATCTCTAAACATTGCATATAAAATTCTTCTTTGAACTGGTTTTAAACCATCTCTAACATCTGGTATAGCACGATTCTGAATTATATCTTTAGCGTATTCACCAAATCTTTCTCCCATTATTTCTTCGAGAGTATAGTCATAGATACGTCCAAGAATTTCATTTGTTTCATCTTTCTTTTTCATACTACATTCCCTTCTATTTTAAGGCTTTTAAATTTTATTGATTTATTTTATAATTATCTTCCATAGTAAATTCTACGTTTTCTTCAATCCAGTCTTTTCTTGGTTCTACTTTATCTCCCATAAGTACAGATACTCTTTTTTCAGCTAAAACAGCATCATTTATACTTACCTTTATTAAACTACGTGTTTTAGGATCCATTGTTGTTTCCCAAAGTTGAGTAGCATCCATTTCTCCTAGACCTTTATATCTTTGTGTTTTTGTTTGTTTACCTTTATATTTTTCAAGTAAATTTCTTCTATCCTCTTCTGTCCAAGCATACTCACCAGTTTTACCACATTCTATTTTATATAATGGTGGCATTGCTATATAAAGATGTCCTTCTTCTATTAATGGTTTCATATATCTATAGAAAAATGTCAAAAGTAATATTTGGATATGTGAACCATCTACATCTGCATCTGTCATTATTATAACTTTATCATAATTTGAATCCTTTATATCAAAATCAGTTCCAACTCCAGCACCTATAGCATGTATCATTGTATTTATCTCTTCGTTTTTGTATGCTTCATCTAATGATGCTTTTTCTGTATTTAATACCTTTCCTCTTAAAGGTAATATTGCTTGATATTTTCTATCTCTACCTGTTTTTGCAGAACCACCAGCAGAATCACCTTCAACTAAAAATAATTCATTTATATTAGGATTTTTGCTTTGAGCTGGCGTAAGTTTACCACTTATTATACGGTCTTTTTTACCTTTATCTTTACCATTTCTTGCTTCATCACGTGCTTTACGTGCGGCTTCACGAGCATTTTTACTTTTAACCATTTTTTGTAATATTTTTGTAGCTATAGCTTTATTTTCTTCAAGGAAAAATGCTAATTTTTCTGATACTATACTTTCAACTACTGGCCTTGCTATAGGTGTACCTAACTTACCTTTTGTTTGACCTTCAAATTGTAATAGTTCTTCTGGTATTTTAAGTGAAATGATTGCTGTCAAACCTTCTCTTGTATCTGGACCTTCTAAATTTTTATCTTTTGATTTTAAATATCCATTTTTTTTAGCATATTCATTAAATACTCTAGTTAAAGCAGTCTTAAATCCTACCTCGTGTGTACCACCATCGATAGTTTTTACATTATTTACAAATGATATTATATTTTCAGAATAACTTTCTGTATATTGGAATGCTACTTTAACATCTATTTTATCTTTAATACCTGTAAGTACCATAGTTTTGTGTAATTCATTTTTATCTTCATTTAAATATTCTACAAATGCTTTAAGACCATTTTCATAGCAAAAACTCTCATGTTTATTATCTTCTTCATCAGTAACCTCAATTGTAAGTCCTTCAAGTAAAAAAGCACTTTCTTGCATTCTTTCACATATTGTTGTAAATGAAAAATTTGTAGTTGAAAAAATATCATCATCTGGCATGAATCTAACTTTAGTACCTGTTTTACTTGTTTTATCTCTTTTAGTAAGTGGAATATCTACATCTCCACCGTTTTTAAATCTGATAAAATATTCATAACCATCTCTTTTAATTGTTACTTCCATCCATTTACTTAATGCATTAACTACACTAGCACCTACACCGTGTAGTCCACCAGATACTGTATATCCACTCGTTTCAAATTTTCCACCAGCGTGAAGCACAGTATATATTACCTCAGGTGTACTTTTTCCAGATGAATGCATTCCAACAGGAACACCACGACCTTCATCTTCAACGCTTACACTATGGTCTTTATGTAATATTATTCTGATTCTTTTTCCAAAGCCATTTATAACTTCATCTATACCATTATCTACTATTTCCCATACTAAATGATGAAGACCTCTTTTATCAGTTGAACCAATATACATACCGGGTCTTTTTCTAACTGCTTCAAGTCCTTCTAAAATTTTTATTGAGCTTTCATCATATTTTACCATATCTATTCACCTACCACATTATAGCACATTTTAAAAAGTAAAGTCAAAGAAAAAAGGTGTATTTAAGGTTAAAATATTATATATTTTTAATTTTTAAAATACATAAAAAAAGAATAATTATTCAATTGTTATTACTCTTTTTTCTTTTGTCGTATTTCCACTTGGATCTTTTGCAGTATATTCTATTACATATTTACCTAAAGCTCCAAATTTTATTTCACCTTTATATGTAATTTCACATTTACCACTATTATCTACACAAATAACCTCTTCTTTATTTAATAAATCAAATGTTTTATCACTTTGACTTATAGTTGTTGATGTTGGAACTGTTAATGTTGGTGGCATTTCATCTGTTACAATAACATTTCTTGTTACCATTCTAGCATAGCCTTCATCATCAATTACTGTATAATTAACATAATAAATACCTGCTTTTTTGGTATCGACACTATCTACACTCTTATCGTTAAATAGTATATTTATTATTACTTTGTCTGTTATATCTTTGTTATTTTTATCATGTGCGATAAACTCTGCATCTTTATAATCTGTATTTATATCTATAGTTGTTACATAATTTTTACTTGAATTTGCTTCAAGACCTACAAGTTCTATAGTTGGTCTATTACTTTCATAATTTGAATCTTCTAATTTTTCTACTTCAAGTGTATAAAGGTAATTACCTGTTTTCTTTGAATATTTATTTTTTTCAACTTTTTTAGAACCTACATTTTGGATACTTATTACTAAATCATCTGGATAATCTTCATCTGTTACTGGATTAGTTATTTTGGAACTAATATTTCCTTCTGATTTAAGCTGTGCGAGTGTTAAAAAGGTGGTCTTTTCTTCTTCTGGTAAGTATTTTACATTTTTTATTGAATAATCATAAGCACTCATAAGTATATCATTTATTTGCTTTGCTTCCCCTGTTTCTTTACTTGAATTAATTACTAATATAACGCTTGGATAAACTAGTGCGAATATAACTATTAAAAGCACAAGAACTCCTAGTAATTCTACAAGTGTGAATGCACGTGTATTCATATAATACCTACTTTCTATTAAATATACTTAAAACTTTAGCAAAGTTAAATAATATTTTGTTACTATTTTTTATAGCTAATCCTTTAACCATAGCCTTACCACCTATAGTAATAGCTGATATAATTCCCATTATTATGACTGTAGTTAACAAATTATTAAATCCAAATTTGTCTATTATTTTTATTGTTATTACAGCTCCAGTTGATCCAGAGATTATACCACATATATCTCCTACTACATCGTTACAAAAACTTGATACTTTTGATGCATTTTTTTTCAACTTTACAGCCATTTTCGCGCCTTTTACATTTTTTGAAGCCATAGAGTGAAAAACTTTTTCATCGCTAGCTGTAACTGATACACCTATCATATCAAATATTATACCTATAAATATAAATATTAAACAAATCAATATTCCAATTGCTATACTTACATTTGGTATAGCAGTTTCTGATATTAAACTAAAAATTATAGATATTGTAAATGATAATATTAATATTTGAATTATCCATATATTTTCTTTCTTTTTCATAATTACCTATCTTAAATAATCCATTAATGAATCATTTAATTCATTACTTTTATCGTTAACTGCATTATCGTAATCTTGTACAGAATTAATTGTACCATCTAATTCATTAGTGATAGTTCCATTATTTATATCACCATTAGTACCATTATCTATACTATTATCATATATATTGTTATCGATATTATTATCATAATCAGTTGTATTGTTATCATCATATATATCGTTATCGTAATCATTTATATCATTATCTACATTGCTATCATCAGTTATACCACTATTTGTATTATCTACATTATTTTTTATTATAGTATCTTTTTGATGTCTCAATCCTAATACTAGTAAAACAATTAATATTACTAAAATAATATAAAGTATCACTACAATAGTTTTATCCTTTTTACTCAAATTTTCCATACCATCACCTATTATTATTCTAACACACTTTATTTTTTTTAACAATAAATAATGTAATAATTTGCACTATTACTGTAAATATGATATAAATTGTTCTAACGTGGTGTATGAAAAGATACCAAGTCTTGGAATTTTAAATTTATCTGTTTTACCTTTATATGAATCTCCATTTTGTATTGGCCCAATAAACGCCATTGAAAAACCAGCATCTTTTAAAAGTTCTATTGCTCTATCATTATAATCAAAAAATGGATACGAAAAATATTTGCTTCCACCTAATTTTTCTTGGCTTAATTTTAAATCGCTTAAAATTTCTTCTTTAGAAAGACATAATATTCCTCCTCCTTGACTACCCATTCCTTCACATTCATATTGTTTATGCATGTTATTAGAGTGTGATTCTAAATCTAAATATGGTGATTTTAAAGGTTCAATATTTACCCAATCTGTTATTACAAACATTGTAGCATTTATTTTATATTTTTCTAATAATTTTATACTTTCTAAATCAAATATTGTCGCATCATCAATTGTTAAAACTATGCTTTTTTGAGGTATATTTATTTTACCATCTAAATACATTTCAAGTTCATCCATTGTAAGGGTAAAATAATTATTTTCACTTAAATATTTTAAATGCGATTCAAATTGAGATAATGTATGACAAATAATTTGATCACATTTCGATGTTTCAGGATTATATATAAAATGATAGTAAAGTGTTTTTATTTTTTCTCTATTACTTTCATTATTATTTGAATCATATAATTGTTCTACATCTTCTTTTTTTATAAATAATAATTCATCATTAAATACAATTCCATATTTATCATCATCCATTACAAGTACTTTAAAATCAAATGATTTATTTAACGTATATAATAAATTATTATTTATATCATAAAAATTAGTTTTATTTTTTGTTTTTATATTTTTATTAAAATATATATAATTTTTATATCTATCATTTTCTATTTTATTTTCAGTAATTTTTACATCATCAAAATAGATATATGAATCTAAACTAGGTATATAAAAATATTCATCAAATTTGTCTTCATTTAGTTCTTTTAAAGTTATTGTAACATTTTTACTAATACTACCATTTTCTATATATTTATTGTTTTCTTTTTTGTAAATTTTTGTGTTTTTTAAGGTTATAACATTATCACCATAATGTTTTTTTATATTAGCGACAACTTTTTGTTCAAGATTTTTTTTATTTAACAATACAATTTTTCTATATTTATTTATTAAAAAAACTAGAAAAATTGCAGTTACTACTATTACAATAGGAATTATTATTTCTCTTTTTTTCATTTAAATCACCTATTGTTTATTATGCATAGTTTTAATTTAAAATATTCAAAGGTAATTTTAAATAAAGAAAAAGTAGATTACTACTTTTCATATTCATTATTAATAAACTATTCTATAATGAAAACATCGTTAAAACTATTTTTAACAATTAAATCTGGTATCGAATTTGAATAATCATATTCTAAAAATAAAGAATATACTTTACCATCTTTAATTACTACGATGTCATCATTTTCATCTACATAACATATATCTTCAACATTTATAAATTTGTTATAATCTATTGGAACATCTACTAAATCTCCAAACATTTTAACATATCCATCATAAGTTAGTCCAAGTATCATTATAGGTGTAGTAATGATTTTTTTATATTCGTAATTATTAGCGTTAATAAAATTAATTGCTTTATCTTTTCTAGTTAATGGAATTATAATTTTTTTATTTGTAATAGCAAATATAGATATACCACTTATGAAACATAACATATTTACATTATTTAATCTATTTTCACCATTAAATAAAACTATACCATTTTTTAGTAGAATTATAATATCTTTATAAGCTGAAAATAAAATTTCCTTTATATCGTTTAAAGATGTATCGATTAAATAATCAGTATTTTCTTTAACAAAAGTATAAGCTTTTTTTAAATCATAATTATATAACTTATTTATATCTATTCCATATAACTGAATGGAATTTAAATCTTTAATTTCTTTAATACAAAATAGACTATTATTATCTAATTTAAATGGTAGATTAATATTGAAATCATCACTGAAAGTGCAAAAATTACCACTAACTTTACATTTTTTACCATTGTAAATATCATTTAATAATGATTCAAAATTCTTATCATCACTAGAACCAACTATTAAACCTTTAAATATATCATTCATATCAGACATATCTAAAAGGACAAAAATAGTATTATCTAATTCATATACTTTGATATTTTCAATAGTAACTAGTAGTTCTTGGTTTGTAGTTCCAATCAAACTATCAATATTAGATATAAAAGAATCTTCTTTAATAGTAGTCTTAATTTTATTATAAGTTATTACCATATGATACCTCCAATAAGTTAATTAGTTTGAAAATTTAATGTATTTATAAACTAATTTTGTTTAATATTTGTTCAAATCTATTTTCTAAACTATTTTGTATATTATTAATTTTATTGTCAATATATTTATTATATAATTTTTCAAGAGTTTGTTTTCTTATCCAATCTATTAGTATACAAACAATTAATATAATAAATAAAGTTATAATTAAATGAATTATTAAAAAATTTGACATGACATAATCTTTTACTTTAAAAATATCATCCCATATAATATGTCTAATATGACTATTTTCGGAAATTAAATAAACACCAAAAACACAAGAAGAAATATTGTTAATATACTTATTAGAAAAGTTCTTTTTATTTGCAAAAATATTAAATAAAGAAATTGAAAATATAATTAATATAATTGATGCTCTATTAAAAAAATAAGTTGAATGTTCAGAAATGATTGGAATTTTTGTACCAACAATATCAAAAATTATTACTGATGTAATTAGTATAAATGCACTTAATGATAATAAAAGTATATTTATTTTTTTCTTTTTAAAAATGTTATCTTCGTATTTTCCAAAATAAGCACCAATAATATAAAATATAATTAATTGTATTAATTCATTACCATATAAATCTTTAGTAGTTAATGTATATAAAACAGAAAATAAGAATAAACTTAAAAAAATTAATTTTAAATGTTCTTTTCTATCTAAAGAATTTAATAATTTATTTATAAATGGGTGAAAAATGTATAATACAATATAAGCAGTAGCAAACCAATATTCTTGAAATGTAATTGGTAAAAATGCCTTTATCAAATTATTAATTGAAAAGTTTTCAATATTTAGTAATATTGTAATAATATATATTGAGATTGAATAAAAAGAAATTTGCAACCATAATTTTAATATTTTACTTAATTTAAATTTATTATTACTTTTAATTAAAAAATAACCAGTAATTAAAACAAATAATATAGTACCTATATTTCCTAACTTCATAATTTCTAAAAGAAATCTGGTGATTCCTAATGGTAAAGTTGAATTAGTAATACCACTAAACACTGTATAATGACTAATTACTATCATAATAATTGAAATAATTCTTAATAATTCTATGTTTGTATTTCTTTGTTTATTAGTGTAAAGTACCCCCCCCCCTCATATTCTTTTGATTTTTTTCTTTCATAATTTCATCCCTCACTACTAATTTTATATATATATTATAACATACGGCAGACGTTGTCCGCAACCTAACTTCTAATTTACAACAAAAAAAGCAAACCTCACTTGAAATAGTTTGCCAAAACAGTATAATAACTGTTACGTGATCTAAGTCACAATCTAAATTAAACGGTCTATGCCGTAATGTAGTCTATGCTACCAAAATATCGGAACCTCGGCTATTGCTTTGTTCCAGTTTACAATATGCATAACTACTCAAGGAGGTTTGCAATGAATATATTAGAACAAAATAAAGAGAAAATCAAGGGGATTTTAGAAACTTTTGATAGAATGATTATTAATGGTTATATTTTACAATTATGTAATTATCGCCAATTTTTATATTACTTAATTCAAAATAATATTAAATTAAAAGATTTTGACAAGTTTGCTTTATCTCAAACTGAATCTTTATGTAATCATATTAATGAATATATTAAAGAAAATAATTGTGAAACTATCTATTTAAATTCAGGTAAAATTGATAAAAGTGAAATTGTAGAAAATGAATTAAATAAAAATTCTAAACAATTGGGTTTAATAACGGCTTTATCAACTGTTGAAATTTGTAATACTATGACTGTTAAACCTAATCATGAAACGCAACAATTAGAAGTTACCTCTAAACCTACTAAATGTAAACATTATTATTTTTATTATAATGATTCAGAATTTGGTTTAATGTATCTTAAAATTCAAACTTGGTTTCCATATAATGTTCAAATTTATATAAATGGTAGAGAGTATTTATCTAAACTTCTTGATAAAAACAATGTTAAATATGAAATGTATAATAACTCATTTTCATATATTGAAGATTTTGATAAAGCACAAGAACTAGCTAATAATATATTAAATCAAAAAATTTCATCTTCATTCGATGGTTTGATAAAGCAAATTAATAATCTTTTACCTAATATAACTAAAATTTTTTCTGCTTCATACTATTGGTGTATTGATCAATGTGAGTTTGCAACTGACATTAATTTCAAATCTAGAAGTGATTTAGAAAATATTTATAAGACACTAGTTGAAACTACATATTTTGCTTTTAGTAGTGAAGATATTTATTCTTTCTTCGGTCGCAATATTTCTAGAATTCATAAATTTTCTAAAGGAGAAATTGTTTCTGATTTAAGACACAGGTATCAAGGTTACCGAATAAAATTTAAAATTAATAATAATCAGATTAAAATGTATGATAAGGGAAATAATTTACGTATTGAAGTTACAATTAATAATCCTAAAGATTTTAAAGTGATGAAAGAAAAAGAAAAAATTATTGAACACAAAAAAATAGTAAAAGAAAAAGTTTGGACTCCAATGGGTAAAAGTATAGCAAATCTTTATAGGTATGTAGAAATTAGTAAATCTATTATTAAAAGATACATTGATGCGTTACCAAAAGTGGATTTAAATAGACCTACTCTAAAAGAAATTAAAAATGTATCTAATAAGATTGAAGTAAACAAAAAAGTTATTACTGGTTTTAATTTATTAAATAATGAAACTCTTAAAATATTACAAGTTATTTCAAATGGAAAATATTTAATTAATGGATTTACGAATAAATCTATTAGAAATGAAATTTTTGATAATAGTGATTCCGAATATATAATTAATAAAACTACTAGATTATTATATAAATTAAAAGCACACGGAATTATTAAAAAAGTAGCTAGAAAAAATAAATATTATCTAACTACTAATGGTAGAGATTTAATTTCATCTATTCTTGTATTTACTGGTAAAATATTACTTAATTAATACCACATATTTCTATGGGGTAAGGGGTTTTATTGCCTTTTTAATAAAAACTTGTTTTTTATTTATGTTTTTTAAAAGCAATAGCATACGTACACACAAAAGCAATATTTATAATTATTAAAAAATAATTAAAATAAGTGATTGTGTAATTTATTCAACATATTTTCTTTTTCTTCATAATCAAAAAAAATATAATTTTATAAATTTATTATTATAATCTTCATAGAAAGTATATTATAAAAAATAAGAAAACTCCATCAAACGATAGAGTTTTCTACATTTTCAACCAAGATCATTTATTAGTCGCACCACCTGGAAGCGAAAAACATTTTCACACTTTTACAAGTGCAGTATAAATAGACTACAATTTTATAAAATTTGCAAGTTATTATTTATCCATCTTTTCTTTAATTGCAGCTTGTACCACAGTCAAGTTCGGAATGCAATTGATATTTAAACATAAATCTTTTTTGAAGACTTATTTCATCAATAACATACAAATTAATTATATCACAATCACCAATTAACAAAAATACCTAATCTCTTAAAAGAAATTAGGTAGATTGACTTAAGGCTTCGTAAGTTTCTTAAATACTAATCAATAATATTATATGAATTATCAGTATTAT
>CANQIV010000016.1 GCA_947624135.1 uncultured Bacilli bacterium
ATACTAATAGTGTAAACGAATTAGATGGTCTAAGTAGATTATTAGGATTACTTGGAGCAAACAACGAAGAAGAGGTATATTATATAACTAAGGGTGATGAGGAATTGGAAGAAATAGGTAAACAATATAGAAAATATGTAAATGAAGAAGATGTTATAGGAGCGTATGATTATGAGTTACACCAAAGAGAATTGGCTAGAATAGAAAAAGAGGAAGCAGTAGCTGAAAAATCTGTTGAAATAGCAAGAAATATGTTAAAAGAAGGTTTAACGATTGAAATTATATCAAAAATAACAGGGCTTACAATAAAAGAGATAGATTATATAATTAAAGGTAATGAAGAATTGGAAGAAATAGGTAAACAATATAAAAAGTATGTAAATGAGGAAGATGTTATAGGAGCGTATGATTATGAGTTACACCAAAGAGAATTAGCTAGAATAGAAAAAGAGGAAGCTATAGCAGAAGCATTAGAAACTGCAATTAAGCAAAGCGAAATAGAAAAAGAAGAAGCAGTAGCTAAAGCAACAGAAGATGCAAATAGACAAAAATCTGTTGAAATAGCGAAAAATCTATTAAATTTAGGTATAGAAATAGATAAAATAAGTAAAGCTACTGGATTAAGTATAGAAGAAATAGAAAAATTATAGAAATTGTTGTTATAACAATTCTTTTTCAACACTATTTATATATATTTTTTTAAAATAATTTGACAAAATATATAATTTAAATTATAATATCTATCAAATTTGAATGGAGAAAAATTATATGAAAAATTTAAAAATAAAAAAGGAAGAATATTTAAAAAGATTAAAAAATTATGAAGAACTTATAATAAGTTTAACTATAAATGAGAAAAATTATAAATTATTAAAAATTTTATTGCTTCCAAAAACAGAAAGTGAATTAGAATATGCGAATAAATATTTAACATTTTTTCAAGATAATGTAAATATAACAGAAAGTGCAACTAACGGAAATACCCAAGAAATAGATTTTAATAATTGTACTTTAATGAACTATATGTCTGATTTTACTAAATTAATATATAACGATGCAACTGAAATAGAAATAGAAAACTTTAAAAAATCAATAGATGCAACTACAGCTGCTGAAATACTATTTCAAAATATTATTTTAACAACAAATCCACCAGAAAATATAGTTGAAATAATAAAGAACAAATGTAATCTTGATATAAGTAATACATTAAGACTTATAGAATTTTATGCTTTATTAGATCAAATTATTGAAATATATGTACCTAAAAATATAAATAAAGAAAGCATGAAAAAATTTATAGATTATGCTGATAAATTTCATAGACTTTGTGTAAAAAATATGATTAAACATAATGAATTTTTAGATAATCTTATTGATTCTTATAATCAAAAAAAGAAAAAAATGTAAAGTGATAAAAAACTTTATATTTTTTTTAATTTTATTATAAAAACTATTTACAAAATAAATAAAAAAAGTTATAATAGTGGTACAAAGTGTTAGAAAGTGGTAAAAGGTGGGTGGTTATTTATGTTCATGGGGGAATACCATCATTCAATCGATACTAAAGGAAGAATAATAGTTCCTTCCAAAGTAAGAGATGGATTAGGTGAAAATTTTATAATCACTCGTGGCCTTGATGGATGTCTATTTTTATATCCAAAACAAGCATGGGATAATATAATAGACAAATATAAAGCTCTTCCTGACACTAAAGAAAAAAGACAATTTATGAGAATATTTTTATCTGGCGCTACTATATGTGAATACGATAAACTTGGTAGAATCAACATACCTAAACCTTTAGTAGAATTTGCAAATTTAGAGAAAGATTGCATTATTATAGGTGTCGATGAAAAATTAGAAATTTGGAGCAAAAGTAAATGGGAAGAATTTATTAATACTAACGAAGAGAATTTATCTGATTTAGCAGATAACCTATTTACAAATAATTATAATGCATAAATCAGTATTATTAAATGAATGTATAGATAATTTAAATCTAAAACCAAATAGTATAATAGTTGATTGCACACTAGGTTATGCAGGACATAGTAGCGAAATCTTAAAAAAAATAAAAAATGGATACTTATATGCTTTTGATCAAGATAATGAAGCAATTAAATTTAGTACTGAAAAATTATTAAATATAAGTAAAAATTTTGAAATCATAAATAGTAACTTTGTAAATATAAAAGAAGAATTAAATAAAAGAAATGTGACTCATGTAGATGGAATACTTTACGATCTTGGAGTATCTAGTCCACAACTCGATGAAGATTATAGAGGTTTTAGTTTTCATCAAAATGCTAGACTTGATATGAGAATGAATCAAGAAAATGATTTAGATGCTTATTATGTTGTAAATAATTATCCATATGAAAAACTAGTAGATATTTTTTATAAATATGGTGAAGAAAAATATGCATCAAGTATAGCAAAAGGAATAATTAAAAATAGACCTATTACAACTACGTTAGAACTTGTAGATGTTATAAAAGAAAATGTTCCAGAAAAATATAAAAGAGATAAACACCCAGCTAGAAAAGTATTTCAAGCAATAAGAATAGAGGTTAATGATGAGTTAAATGTATTTGAAAAAAGTTTAAAAGATGCATTAGAACTTATTAATATAGGTGGAAGAATATGTGTTATTACTTTTCATTCACTGGAAGATAAAATATGTAAAGACGTATTTAAAAGTGTAAGTGAAATAGATAGTAGAATAAAAAAGCTTCCAATAATACCAGATGAATATTTACCTAAATTTAAAGTTATTAAAACTATACAGCCTAGTGAGATAGAATTAAATGAAAATAATAGAGCTAGAAGCGCTAAATTAAGAATAATAGAAAGAGTTGGTTAAAATGAAAAGAAATAGTAGAAGAATTACAAGAGGAGAGGTATTAGTTTATACATTAGGAACACTTTGTTTTTTGTTTACTATTGCTGTTAAAGTTTTCGCTAGCGCTAGTATAAGTAATTTAAAAATGGATATAGAAAAAATAAATTATAAAATAGAAAGTCAAGAAAAGAAAAATCAAAGTTTAGTTATGCAAGTAAATGAACTAACATCATACGAAAAATTAAATGGCATACTAAAAGAAATGGGTTTAGCATACAATAATGAAAATATAAAAGTAATTAAATAGGACAAAACCTATTTTTTTTGATATAATGTATATAGTTTAAAATTAAATGGTGATATATGAATGGTATACTTATAATAGATAAAGAAAAAAATATGACAAGTCGTGATGTAGTAAATAGCGTAATAAAAAAATTAAATATAAAAAAAGTAGGACATACTGGTACACTCGATCCTATTGCTACAGGAGTTCTTATTATATGCGTTGGAAGCGCTACTAAATTAGTGGAAGATTTAACTTGTAATGATAAAGAGTATATAGCAAGCGTTAAACTTGGTATATCTACAGATACATTAGATAGTACAGGTACAATATTAAAACAAGAAAAATGTATAAAAACAAAAGAAGAAATAATTAATGCATTAAATAGTTTTAAAGGTAAATATATTCAAGAGGTACCAAAATATTCTGCTGTAAAGATAAATGGTAAAAAATTATATGAATATGCAAGAGAAAATATAAAAATAGAACTACCTAAAAGAGAAATAGAGGTAAAAAGTATAGAATTAATTGATGATATAGTATATAATAGTGATAATACATTATTTAAATTTAAATGTAGCGTATCAAAAGGTACTTATATAAGAAGCTTAATTAAAGATATAGCAGATAAATTAAATACAATAGGTATTATGACAGATTTAAGAAGAATAAGACAAGGTAATTTTAAAATAGAAAACTCTATTAAACTAGATGATGTAAGTAAAGATAAAATAATCAATATAATAGATATATTAGATTGTAAAAAAATAGAACTTAATAATGATTTAGAAAAAAAAGTATTAAATGGTGTCGCTATAGATAATATTTATAATGTAGATAAAGTATTGTTTATAAGAAATAATGAAGCAATATCTTTATATAAAAAATGTGATGATAAATTGAAACCATATAAAATGTTTAAAGGAGGAATATTATGACATTAGTAATAATGGCTGCAGGAATGGGTAGTAGATTTGGAGGTCTTAAACAAATAGAACCAGTAGGACCCAATGGAGAATTTATAATTGATTATAGTATTTATGATGCTATAAAAGCAGGATTTGACAAAGTAGTATTTATAATAAAAGAAGAAAATTATGAAATATTTAAAAGTACTATTGGAAAACGTATTGAAGATGTAGTAAAAGTTGAATATGTTTTTCAAGATATAAAGAATGTACCAGATGGAGTAAAAATACCAGAAGATAGAGTAAAACCATTAGGAACAGGACATGCACTTTATTGTGCAACTAAAGCAATAGATGAACCTTTTGCTGTAATATCTGCTGATGATTTTTATGGTAGGGAACCATTTAAGTTATTAACCGATTCATTAAAAAATGGTGAATATAGCATAATAGGTTATGAAATAGGTAATACTTTAACTTTAAATGGTTCAGTAAAAAGAGGGGTATGCTTTGAAAAAGATGGAAATGTTGAAAAAATAGTAGAAAGCAAAGTTGAAAGAGTAGATGGAAAAATAGTTTGTGAACCTCTTTCAGGTGAAGCTAAATATGAGGTAGAAGAAAATCACCCTGTATCAATGTTGATGTATGGTATACAAAAAGAATTTTGTGAATTTTTAAAAAATGATATAATTAAATATTTTAAAAACTTTAATGGTGATTTATCTACTTTTGAATATTTATTACCAGATGCTTTAAATAACTATCTAAATGAATCAAATAAAGAATTAAAATTAATTAAAACAAGTTCTATATGGAAAGGAATTACATATAGTTCTGATTTAGAAGAATTAAAAGAATATATAAATGAATTAATACAAAAAGGAGAATATCCAAGTAATTTGTATCAAAAAAAATAACGAAATCGTTATTTTTTATATTTTTCTATATAATCCAATAGCTTTACCTAATATAAATACATTATCAAATATAAAAGGTTCCATATTATCATTTTCAGGTTGTAATCTAATATGATCTTTTTCTTTGTAAAATGTTTTTAAAGTTACCTCATTTTCTTCAGTCATAGCTACAACTATTTCACCATTTCTTGCTGTATTTTTTCTTTCTACAATAACAATATCACCATCAAGTATACCAGCATTAATCATAGATTCTCCGCTAACAGTTAATGTAAAGACTTCTTTATTATTTGGTATTAAATATGATGGTAGTGAAAAATATTCACTTGGGTTTTCAATTGCTTCAATTGGATTACCTGCAGTTATTTTACCTAATAATGGTACCTCTACAACATCATCATTTTGTGGTAAAAATTCATTTTCTACCATAAGTTCAATAGTTCTGTTTTTATTTCCACCTTTTTTAATGTATCCTTTATCAGCTAGACAATCTAAATGAGCTTGTGCTGTAGCAGGTGATGAAAGTCCAAGTGCTTCTGCAAGTTCTCTAACTGTTGGAGGATAACCATGTGATACTACGTACGTCTTAATACATTTTAATGTATCTTCTTGTCTTTTAGTTAATCTTTCTTTTTCCATATTTCTCTCCTTCTATTTCCATATTTTAACACATTTCTTTACACATGTCAAATATTTGTTCGTTTTTTTAATTTTATCTATTGACACGTATAAACGTTCGTGATATTATATATACAGAAAGAAGGGATTTTATGGAATTAATTAAAAGTAAAGGAATGATTATTTTTACATTATTAGTACTTGTACTATCTATAGTAAGTTCAATGTGTACTAAAAAATACGATGAACAAAATGAAAATAAAGACTCATATATTTATGATGTAAAAATAACATCTCAAATATAGAGTTATTTTTTTTGTTGACAATAAAGTTTTAAAATATTATACTACTAGTAGTAGGTGAAAACTATATGGACATAAAAGATAAAACTTTAGTTCGTGTATATTATGATGATATAAAAGATGGTATATTTATTATTCCAGATGGTATTAAGAAAATAGGGAACTGTGCTTTTAAATATTGTAACTCTTTAAAGGAAATAACAATTCCAGATAGTGTTAAAGAAATAGGAGAACATGCTTTTTATGGTTGTACCTTTTTAAAAGAAATAACAATTTCAAATAGCGTTAAAGAAATAGGAAATTTTGCTTTTTTTCATTGTACCATTTTAAAAGATGTAACAGTTTCTAGTAGCCTTACAAATATGACTGTTGATAGTTTTGATTCTTCATCTATACAAAATTTTATAGTATATGGTCAAAAACTAAATATAAATAAAAATAATTTTAGTAGTGAATTAAATAAAATTCGTGAAAAAGAACTATTAGATAAAATAATACTTTATCTAATAAATAGAGGAATACTAGATGAAAAACATTACAAACGAGATGTTCATAAAAAATTTATAAATGAAATTCTAGCAGAATATAAAAATAATAATGAATATCATTATAAAGATGATTTTGATAAATATATGGAAGAATATATAAATAAAAATAATTTAAAAAAACATGATGAACAAATAGATGAAAATTTAAAAACTTTAAATGATAATATTGTTAATCATAATATTGAAGAATTGAATCCTAATAGTTCTATTGATATTGTTAATTATGGCGATGAACTTGTGAAAAATATATATAAAATAGAAGAAATTGTTTCAATTATACCTATTAATTATGGACCAACAAATACATTCTTAGAAAAATAAATAAATAAATTTAAAAATCCTAGAAATATATCTCAATATATTGAAAGTTTAAAAAGTAATGAAAATGTTTATTTGGGTAAAAATTCTATCAATTTATTAATTTATTGTACAACATACAATATATATAGATTAAATCTAGGTATAAAAAAATTAAATGAATTGGAAAATACTTTAAAAATATATATTGAAAAATTAAATGGTTATAAAAATAATTTATTAAATTACAAAGTAATAAGTATAGATTCAAATGATTTAAATAAAAATGATGATATATTAATTCAAAGTAAAATAAGTAAAAAAGCAAATAGTTATGATAGTCATTTAATACTTGTGAAAGATTTATATAGTAAAGTAGAAAATTTAATTAATTATTATAAAATATATATAAATAAACTTAAAAATACTAATTTATTATTAGAAAAGATAAAAAAAGGAGAACAAATAAATAAAGGAATTATTAATGATAAAGAGTCAGTAGAAAGTTTAAATGAAATACTAAATTTTTATGAAAGTATAGAAGAATCTAATATACAAAAAAAATAGAACTGTGAGGTTATTATGGAAATAAAGGATAATGTTTTATTTAAGGTTAGTAATAGTGATATAGAAAATGGTACATTTATTATTCCAGATAGTGTTGAGAAAATAGGAGTACATGCTTTTGATGGTTGTATCTCTTTAAAAGAAATAATAATCCCAAATAGCGTTAAAGTAATAGGAATAGGTGCTTTTAGTGATTGTAAATCTCTACAAAGTATAGTGCTACCAAATAGTATTAAAGAAATAGATGGATTTGCTTTTGAGCATTGCGAATCCCTACAAAGTATAATAATTCCAAATAGTGTTAAAAGAATACATATACACGCTTTTAGTGATTATACCTCTTTAAAAGAAATAATAATTCCAAATAGTGTTGAGAAAATAGAAGATTTTGCATTTAATCATTGCGAATCCCTACAAAATATAACAATTCCAAATAGTGTTAAAGAAATAAGAATGGGTGTTTTTTTCTAATTGTACATCTCTACAAAATATAATAATCCCAAATAGTGTTAAAGAAATAGGAATAAATACTTTTCGTGATTGTAAATCTCTACAAAGTATAACAATTCCAGATAGTGTTGAGAAAATAGGAGGATCTGCTTTTTGTGGTTGTACCTCTTTAAAAGATGCAACAATTTCTAGTAGTCTTACAAATTTGGCTGATAATAGTTTTGATTCATCTTTACAAAATTTTATAGTATATGGTCAAAAAATAAATCAAAAAAATTTTAGTAGTGAATTAAATAAAATTCGTGAAAAAGGATTATTAGATAAAATAAAATTTTATCTAGAAAATAAAGGAATATTAGATGAAACATATTATAAATACAATATTCATAAAGAATTTATAAATACAATTATATTAAAATATAAAAATAATAATGAATATTATTATAAAGATGATTTTGATAAATATATGGAAGAATATATTTTAAAAATATCTTCTATGTATGATGATAAACAAATGGAAAAAATGTTTGATTCTTTAAATAATCATAAAGTAGAAAATTTTGATTCAAATGATGTTCATAGTATTGTTACCTATGGTACATATTTAGAAAATTATCCAAATTATTTTACAGGAATGCTTCAATTAATAGTAAATCATTATGGAATAGATTCATCATCAGTTAATATAAAAAAGACAATAGATGAATTAACTAAACCACAAAATATTATACAATTACTTTCATCAGCATTTGATACATATAATGGAGGAACAAAATATTATTTAAATAAAGATGCAATATCTAAATTACAAAAATTTGCTGATATAAATGTAGATAGATTAACAGTTGGTATTACAAAAGCAGAAAAATTAAAAGAAGCAGTTGAAATATACATTAATAAGATGGATAAATATATTAAAAATTTATTATCTTTTGAACCTAAACAAAATTTATCAAATGATATTGAACAAACAAATTCTATTTCTATAAAAGAAGCTGTAAATCAAAAACTAGAGGTATATCAAACAAATATGACTGTAATGGAAACATTTTATAATCAAGTTAATAATTTAATTGAATCATATACTGATGATGTTATTAAATTAAAAAGTGCGCAAACAACATTATTACCTGGAGTAAAAATAGCATCCTCATTAAATAAAGGAATAATAAGAACAGAAAAGAATATTGAAATACTAGAGGAAATTTTATCATGTTATAAAGCAATATTAGGATTAAATCAAGAAGATGTCATAGTTGAAAATAATTTAAATGAAGATAAACTTAACAAATAATATTAAGTTTATCTTTTATTATTCAATATATTTTTAACATTATAGAAATCAAATATTGTTACAAAAATAATATTGACACTTGTAGCTAATATAAGTCCCCATAAACCAATTCTTAAAAATGAAAAAACAAATAATGAAATAGTTCTAAGTATCATACCAATAAATGTTCCCATCATAGATATTTTAGCTTTATTCATTGCTTGTAAAGTACTTGAAATAGGTGATTGTATATAGTGTAGTAAACAAATAGGTGCGATTATCTTTATATATTTAACCCCATTTGTTGTTTTAAATAAAAAACTTAATAATTTATCTGGATAAATTTCAAAAATTATAGTAGCAGGTATTCCTATTAAAAGGGAAAAAAATATAGCCTGCTTTAATTTTTTATTTATATATTTAAAATTTCCTTTAGAATAATTTTTAGATACGATTGGTATGAGTGCTTGAGATATAGCAAGAGTAAAAAAAGATGGTAATAGTACTAGTTGCATAACGTATCCATTTATAATTCCATATTCGTTTACTATAAAATTATTTGAATATCCGATTTTAATTAAAACATACGTTATAATAATTGGCTCTAAAAAATATCCAATAGAACCTATAAGTCTGCTTCCAGTAGTTGGCAATGCAATTTTTAATAGTTCTTTAATATTTCTTTTATTAGGTTTTAATTCATTTTTGCTACACTTAAAATTAGGTATTAAAAAAATAAAAATAATAATACTAGAAAGTTCACAAAAAATATTAGAAAGTATTACAAAACTAACAGCAAATTCAATACCTTTAGTAATAAAAAATGGGATACCAACAATTATAAAAATTAGTTTAACTAAATCTTCTATAATATTAGAAATTACATGTGGATACATTCTTTGTTTAGCAAAAAAATAGCTCCTAAGACAATTTGAAACAGTTATAAAAGGTAATACAAAAGAAATAGAAAGAAGAGGAATTTTAAGTCTTGGATCGCTTAATAAATTATTACTTATGTAACTGCACGAAAATATTAAAAATAAAAATATAATTAAATCTATAGATATTGAAATTAAAATAGATGTAAATATCAAATTTTTAGTGTTATATTTTTCACTAGCTATTAAAACATTTAAAGCTGTTGGAAGACCAAGTTGTGCGATACTATTTAAAAGAGTAAATGTAGGCATAATCATAGAGTATAATCCCATACCAAGTGAACCTATATTTCTTGTTAAAAATATTCTAATAATCATACCTAATAATTTTGTAACCGCACCGCCAATTATTAATATAAATGTAGATTTAATAAATTTATTTTTCATAGTACAAGTTTATTCAGTTAATAAATAAAAAATACAAATAATTTACAATTTAAAATTTTTAATATATAATTAGATTTGTGGTGATTTTATGAATAATTTAATTTTAATAAAGTATGGTGAATTGACAACTAAAAAAGCAAATAGAAATGAATTTATAAGAAAACTTGCTAATAACATTAAAAATATACTAAAAGATGAAGAATATAATATTAAATTTGATAGAGTTAGAATGTATATAGAGTGTAATAATGTAGATTTTATTACTCAAAAACTAAAACATGTTTTTGGTATACATGGTATAGTTATTTGTCATAAAGTCAATACTAATATAGATGATATAAAATCAAAAGTATTAGAACTTTTAAAAAATGAAGATTTTAATACTTTTAAAATTCATACTAAAAGAGCAGATAAGTCATTTGAAATACATAGTATGGAATTTAATAATATTATAGGTTCTTATGTACTTAAAAATATTAATTCTAAAGTAGATGTACATAATCCAGATATTATTGTTACAATAGAAATAAGAGTAGAAGGAACATTTATTTATACACGTGAAATAAAAGGTATAGGTGGATATCCTGTTGGAATACAAGGAAAAGGATTACTTATGTTAAGTGGAGGAATAGATTCTCCAACTGCAGGTTATTTAAGTTTAAAAAGAGGAGTAGATTTAGAATGTTTATATTTTGAATCACCTCCACATACAAGTGAAGAAGCAAAAAATAAAGTTATTAAACTTGCAAGTATAATAAATGAATATTCAGGTAATATAAAAGTAAATATAGTCCCATTTACAAAATTACAAGAAGCAATATACAAAAATGTACCAGATAGTTATGTAATAACTATAATGAGACGAATGATGTATAGAATAGCAGAACGGGTTGCTTTAAAACATAAATGTAAAGTTATAATTAATGGAGAATCAATTGGACAAGTAGCAAGTCAAACTTTAACAAGTATGTTTGTTATTAATAGTGTAACCAATTTTCCAATAATTAGACCTGTAGCTTGTATGGATAAATTAGAAATAATAGATATAGCAAAAAAAATAAATACTTATGAAACAAGTATTTTACCATACGAAGATTGTTGTACAATATTTCTTCCAAGTCATCCAGTAATAAATCCAGATATAAATAAATGTTTATTATATGAAATGAGTTTTAATTATGAAGAATTAGTAGAAGAATGTATAAATAATATAGAAATAATAACAAATTTAAAAGAAGAAAATTATAGTGATTTACTTTAATGGAAAAAATTACTAAATAAAAATCGTATAAAATTTCACTTTGTACACAAATTAAAAATGTACAGGAGGTGAAATTATGAATAATTCAACAAGTAAATTCGTTGTACCAGGAGCTAAACAAGCAATCGATAAAATGAAATATGAAATAGCTAGCGAACTTGGTGTAAACTTAGGTCCAGATGCTACTTCAAGAGCTAATGGTTCAGTTGGTGGAGAAATCACTAAAAGATTAGTTCAAATGGGAGAACAACATTTAGGTGGAAACACTTATTCAAAATAAGAAAATGATAGCAATCTTAAGTGCTATCTTTTTATATAAAATTATATAAGAAAATGATAGTTTTTAAGGAAAATCATTTCCCTTATTATTATTTTCATTAGATTTAAATATATTTGTAGTAGAAATTTCTAATATAGCAAATAAATAAAAGTAAAAAAGTACCATTATTATTTTTAAATATTAGTAAACAATAATAATGAGGTGATAGTATGAATAAATTAGTCGTAAATGGTTCTAAAGAGGTTATAAATAATTTAAAATATGAAATAGCTAATGAACTTGGTATTACCTTAGGCGCAGATACATCAAGCAGATTAAATGGTACTGTTGGTGGATATATGACTAAAAAATTAGTAGAGTTAGGAAAACAATATTATAACAATGTAAAAAATCATTAATAATAAAATAATCAGGTTGTGTAAAACTTGATTATTTTTTAACATATTTCATAAATTATATTTACAAATTTTAACATTTAATATATACTTATAGTGTAAATATAATAAAGGAAAGGTATGGAATATGAAAAAGAAATTAGGTTTTACATTAATAGAACTTTTAGCTGTAATAGTAATATTAGCTGTAATAGCTATAATTGCAGTTCCTGTAATATTAGGAATAATAGATAATGCAAAGTTCAAAAAATATAAAATAGAGGAAGGCTATATAAAAGATGCAGCAAAATTATACTATGCTAGTAAAAATTTAGATAGTTATGAATCAGTAGATTTACAGACACTAGTAGATAGTGAATTTATAGAGCCTGTAGTAGATTTTGGAAACAATACTTATTGTGAAGGAAAAGCTATAGAAATATCTGATGGAGCATTAAAAGGATGTTTAAAATGTAGTAACTATGTAACTAAAGGTTGCGGTTATGATGAAACAGAAGATGATGATAGTTCAAATACTAATAAAGGTTTTCCTAACTTAGATAATAAGTGTGTAGTAAAAAATGGACAATATTATGATAACGATGGTAAATTGACAGATCAAGATTCATATAATAAAGTTTGTAAAAAAGAACCATGTGGTAAAAAAGATGGAATATATTATGATGATATTGAAAAAGAGGTAACAAAAGAAGAATATTTAATATCATGTAAAATAAATTTAGATCCAGAACCATGTAGTAAAAGATTAGGAAAATATTATGATGATACTGGAAAAGAAACTACAGAATCACAATATAATAATGTATGTAATACGACACAAGATCCAACACCATCTCCAGATAATAATATTTTAGATACAAATCCAGGAGTAATATGTGGAAATAACAGTGCAGAAGAATACGATAGTATAACAGAATGTCATATAAAAAGCGTAGAAGATTTAGTAGAATTTACAAAAATGGTAAATATAGATGGATATGATTTTACAGACCATATAGTATATTTAGACAAAGATTTAAATATAACAGAAACAAGTGGTAAATCATACGTTAATCCAGCAAAAACAGCAGAAATAGATGTAAATAGTGATAGTGCAACATCTTCTATAAAAGAAGAAATGACAACAGGAAAAGGATTTTTACCTGTAGGTTCATCAACTCATAAATTTAATGGTACATTTGATGGACAAGCTAATACAATAAAAAATTTAATGATAAATAGATCAACTGATGATAACGTAGGATTATTTGGATATATTGGCGAAAGCGGTAAAGTTGTTGGTTTAATATTGGATAGTGTAAATGTAACAGGACATGATAATACAGGAGCATTATCTGGAACAAGTGAAGGTACTATAAATGAAATAGTAATTACTGGTAGTGTATCAGGTAATGATTATGTTGGTGGAGCAGTAGGTTTACATAGTAAGGGAACATCTACGAGTATATTATCTAATACAAATGTAACTGGTAATGATTATGTATATGGACTTTCTGCTGGTAGTATAGGTGTAGTCGCAGGTGGAACTATAACTGGAAATTCAAACGTATTTAAATCTAGTAATTCTCCTTCATTTGTAAATGAAAAAGTTCAATTAGGTACAAGCGTAACAACCAAAGGTAGTGATACAATATATCATGATATTGAATTTGGTAATTTAAATATATATGATTCATATTCTTCTGGACCATCTATATTGGATACATATTTAGGTGGAGACAACGATTCTAGTGGATATTATTTTGATTACGATAGTAAAGGTAATGTAGTATTAAAAAGTACTAAAAGAAATCCAATAGATACAACACTTAAAGGTGGAGGAACAAAAGAAAATCCATATTTAATATATACAGCAAACGATATGAAAAAGATAGCAGCAATGCCAACAGAAAACAATTATTATTTACTTATGAATGATATAGATTTCAAGGGTAAAAAATATTATATGATAGGTATTTATACAAATCCATTTGTAGGTACTTTTGAAGGGGGAGCACATACTTTAAAAAATATAGAAATGGGAGCTTATCAATATGCAGGACCATTTGGATATGCGCCAGGAATGGTATATGGAATCAAAGTTTCAAATGTCAATGTAGAAGGAATAGGTTCAAATGCAGCAGGTGTTAGTGGATATGGAAACGTAAATGAAGCAATTGTAAGTGGAAAGGTTACAAGCCAATATCCATCACCAGTTTCTTCTTCGATTGTTTCATTTTCACAACTTGCAAAAGATTTATATATAACAGCTACCAATAATACAAGTGTTTACCTCAATTATACTAATTTCTTGAGTGGCTCAATTACGGGTAGCAATATTAGTTCTTCTAATGATTATAGTGTTAGCGATAGTGTAAATATAACAGGTAGTCATTATTCAAGTTTGGTTTTCCCTCATGAATTAGCTTCTATTGAATATTTTGATGTTTCTGCATCAGGCGGTAGTAGTTATAGACTTGATTCTTGGTTAACTGGTGATGCTGATGGCGATGGATATTATTTTGACCAAGATAGTAATGGTGAAATAGTATTGAGAAGCACTAAAGCTTATCCTATAGATTTAACGCTTAAAACATTAAAAAAAGAGGTAAATAGTGATGGAGGAACAAAAGAAAATCCATACTTAATATATACAGCAAGCGATATGAAAAAAATTGCAGCAATGCCATCAGAAAAAAATTATTATTTACTTATGAATGATATAGATTTTAAAGATAAAAAATATTATACAATTGGTATAAATTCTAAACCATTTAGAGGAATATTTGATGGTGGAGCTCATACTTTAAAGAATATAAAAGTTAGTGGTAGTTATAGAACAAATTTGATTTTTTCAGATTATAATGCTTCTGTTTTTGGACTTAATATAGAAAATGTAAATGCAATAGGTCAAAAACTAGTAACATTATTTTCAAGTGCAAATTATACTCAAGATATTTCAATTACAGGTAATATACAAGCTTGTTATGGATTAGAGGGTAGTTGTTACTCTGAAAGTTCATTATTCGCACCAAGTAATAGATATACAACAAGTATTTTAGTTAATGCTAATATTACAACCACAGACTCTAATAGTTTATATGCAGTAGGTGGACTTGGAATATATGAAAATGGATCTATAAATACTAAAGGTACTTTGAATGCAAATTGTTCTGGAACTAGAGTAAGTGAAAAAGTAAAAATTACTGCAAGTAGTACATATAATGATAGTGATGGTTTATTTATACCAGCAGATAAATATAATGATTTGGAATACTATGGTAATTTAAAATACCAAGAACAATATATACTAGAAACTAAATATAGTGGAGATGTTAACAATAATGGTTATTGGTTTGATTACAATGCTGATAAATCAGATATAGTAGTAGTAAAAGCAGATAAAACTCAAGTAGTAAATCCGGAAACAGAAAAACCAAATCCTGATATGGTTTATGAACAAATAGTAAATCCTAGTGCATCAGTACCAGAATGTAAATTAAATTCATATGAGAATGCAACTAGAGGATTTACCGCATCATATACATGTACAGATAAAAATGGAATAGTAGAAAGAAAACACATATATTGGGTAAGACCAGATGTAGATGATTATAATTTATTAATAAGATGGCAGCCAGTAAGTAAATCAACTAATGTAAAAACAGATAGTACATGGACTGAAAGTAGTGCGGCTAGCCAAGGAATAGATCCACCATATTCAAATAATTGTTATTATTTCTATTATGGAGCTAAAAATCAATCAGGAAATTCTAGAATGTATAGATCTCAAATATGCAAACAATATTAAGGAGGAAAAAAATGAAAAAAATTGCAATCGTTTTAGCGCTCATTTTACTTGTAACTGGTTGTGGAAGTAAAGAAGCAAAAACTGTAGAAGAAAAACATGGAAAAGAAAATAAAGAAATAACTGAAAGTTTAAAAAAATTAGAATTTGGAACTGAAGAAGAAAAATATTTTGATAATTTAATGATACTTGATAGTAATACAATAAGAACAGAATTAGGCATAAGAGAAGAGAGAGTAGAAAATTATGTAGCTGCTGTTTCATATGAAAGAAATGGAAATTATTATATAGCAATCAAACCTAAAGAAGAATGGAAAGACTATGTAAAAAATGCTTTAGATTTATATACTAAAACATTAAAAGAACAAGCTACTGAAGAAACTAAAAAAATATTAGATAATAGTATAAATACTGAAATAAATGGTTATTATGTATACATTTCATCTAATGACAATGATAAAGTATTAAGTATCCTTAAAAGTAAATTAAAATAAAGAACTTCGGTTCTTTTTTTTAAAAAATATTGTAGAATTTTAAAAAAAATGGTATACTTGTTTTAGGTGAGAAGTTCATGAATAATATAACGCTTATTATGTTGACATTGTTTTTAATATGTATAGGTCTAATTATAGGTGTTTTAAACTTTGTTCAAAGTAAAAAAAATAAAAAAGTAAAAAAAGAATTAGAAAAATTAGAAATAGAAAAGAATGAACTTGCTACATCTCCAATTGTTCCAGAACTTGCAAAAGTAGAGTCATTTTTAAACAATGATAAGTTACAAGCACTCTATGATGAATGGAGTAATCGATTAAAACAAATTAAAGAAATACAAATTCCAAAATTATCTGATATGATTTTGGATGCAGAATATTCCTTATCACAGATGGATTATAAAAGTACTACATATAAAATAGCAAAACTAGAAATGGAATTATATAAAGTTCGTACTAATTCAGAATTTTTATTTGGTGAGATAAAAAGTTTAACATCAAGTGAAGAAAGAGGACGTACAATAATTACGGGTTATAAGGCTAGATATAGAGCTTTATATCAGAAATTTGTCGATTCAAAATCAGAGTATGGAGAATTTGCGCCAATCATTAGTAATCAATTTGAAATAATCGCTAATCATTTTGAACATTTTGAAACTATGATTGATAATAACGAATATACAGAGGTAGATAAAATATTAAATGTTATAGATGAACTTTTAAATCACATGAATGTTGTTATTGATGAGGTTCCATCTATAGTACTTATGACAACTAATGTTTTACCACTCAGAATAAAAGAAATAAAAGAAACTTATGATAAAATGATTTCCGAAAAATATCCTCTCGGATACTTAAATTTAGAATATAATATTAAAGAAGCTAATTTAAAAATAGAAGATATAAAAGATAGAACAAGAAAATTGGATATGAATCAAAGTTTATTAGAACTTAAAGTTTTACTTGATTATTTTGATTCTCTATTTAATGATTTTGAAAAAGAAAAAATAGATAAAAAAGAGTATAAAGAAAAGTTAACTATATTTAATTCTAAACTTACGAAAACAAATAATGTAGTAAATCATATATTTTCTAAATTAGATGAACTTAAAAATTTATATAATCTAAAAGAAGAAGATATAACTACATTTAATACAATTAAACATCAATTAGATGAATTAAATACGAATTATAAAGTTTTATGTGACCATACAGAATTTAATGAAACATTCGCATATTCTAAATTGGTTGTTGAGGTAGATGGACTTATTAATACTTTAGCTCACATTGATGAAAATTTAGATAAAACATTAAATAAATTAGGTAATATGCATGATGATGAATTACGTGCGAGAGAGCAATTAGAAGAAATAAAAACAATTTTAAAAAATTCTAAAATTCAATTAAGAGATTATAAATTACCAATTATTCCTGATTCATATTACGTTGAATTAAAAGAAGCAAATAGTGCGATTAAAGAAATAGTAAAAGAATTAGATAAAAAACCAATAACAATCGATGTTTTAAATACAAGAGTAGATACAGCTAGAGATTTAGTATTAAAATTATATACTAAAACTAAAGAAATGATGAAAAATGCAGTATTTGCAGAAAAATCAATAATATATGGAAATAGATATAGAAGCAGCTTTGAAGATTTAAATTCCCATTTAAATCTATCAGAACAATTATTTTACAAAGGCGAATATAAAAAGTCTTTTGAAAATACAGTTAATGTTTTAAATAAAATAGAACCTGGAATATATAATAAAATATTAAATTTATATAGTTCTAAAGGGAATTAATTAAAAACTGTGATTAGGACAATATTGTTAAGTAATATTTTTAAGAGAGTTAGTGCTTGGTGTGAACTAATAAATACCTTAACAATTACTACCTATGAGTTGATATTGAAAAATATTCCGCTTTGAAAAAGCGTTATCCAAATTAAGCCAGAAAATAGGATGGTACCGCGTTATACGCTCCTTATATTAGGGGCGTTTTGTGTTTAGGGGGACTTTATGAAACGTAAATTAAAATTAAAAAAGATAAAAAAAGAGTTAGAAAAATTAAAAGAAAATGATGGTATAAGTATTAATAAATTTTTAATTAGATTTTATGGAATAAAAATTGGCAAATTAAAAATTAGTCACGATGATATTTGTATCCTTTTACCTAATTTAGAAAAAATTAATTTAGACATAATATTAAAAAATAAAAATTTAATATATACAGGTAAAGTAGTACTTATAATAGATTCATATGGAAATGTTCAGTCTTATATAACACCAGAAATAAATGATTACACAGAAAATATCATAAATACTGAAGAAGATAAAAAATTAAAATTTAAAGGTTCAGTATTAGATGAAAATTTAAGTAGATATGAATTAGGTATTCTTTGTGAGTATTATAAAAAAACAAAAGATTGCGCAAAATATAGAGTAGTTCGTGAATTACTTAAATCAAAAAAAGACGAAGAATCAGTAGAAAAATTTAAAAATAAAAAATTAGAATTAATAATGAAGGGTAGAGAAGAAAATGATTAATATAAAAGAAGATGAAAAATTAAATATACTAAATCATAGTTGTGCTCATTTAATGGCACACGCTATAAAACATTTATATCCTAATGCTCTTTTTTGGATAGGTCCAGTAATAGAAAGTGGATTTTATTATGATGTAGATTTAGGTGATGAAGCATTAACAGAAGAAGATTTAACTAAAATAGAAAAAGAAATGAAGAAAATATCTAAATCAGATAAATTAATAAAAAGAATAGAACTATCTAAAGAAGAAGCACTTACCTTATTTAAAAATGATCCATACAAGATAGATTTAATTAGTAGAATGGATGAAGAAAATACTATAATTAGTGCATATAAGCAAGATGATTTTATAGACTTATGTCGTGGCCCTCACATGACATCAACAAAATCAATGAAATATTTTAAATTATTGAAAGTTAGTGGAGCATACTTTAAAGGAGATTCTAATAATAAAATGTTACAAAGAATATATGGTGTTTGCTTTGAAACAGAAGAAGATTTAAATAAATATTTAGAAGAATTAGAAGATGCTAAAAATAGAGATCATAGAAAAATAGGTAAAGAACTTGAAATATTTATGTCAGATGATTTAGTAGGTAGAGGCCTTCCTATGTTGCTTCCAAATGGTTATATAATTTGGCAGGAATTAGAGAATTATATAAAAGATAAAGAAAAAAAATTAGGTTATCAGCACGTAATGACACCTTGTGTTGGTAATGTAGAATTATATAAAACATCAGGTCATTGGGATCACTATAAAGAAAATATGTTCCCAAAAATGGAGGTTGATGGAGAAGAATTTGTACTTAGACCAATGAATTGTCCACACCACATGATGATATATGCAAATAAGCTTCATTCATATAAAGATTTACCAATTAGAATAGGTGAAATTGCTCATGACTTTAGATATGAAGCAAGTGGCGCACTTAAAGGTATAGAAAGAGGAAGACATTTCTGTCAAAACGATGCACACCTATTTGTAACCCCAGAACAAATAAAATCTGAATTTAAATCAGTAGTAGATTTAATATTTGAGGTATATAAAGACTTTAATATAACAGATTATAGATGCGTTTTATCTTTAAGAGATAAAGAAGATAAAGTAAAATATTATCCAGATGATGAAATGTGGGATAAAGCTGAAAAAGAGTTAAGAGATGTTTTAAATGAACTTAATATTGAATATACAGAAGAAATAGGAGAAGCAGCATTTTATGGACCAAAACTTGATGTAAACGTACGTCCAGCAGTTGGAGGAGAATATACATTATCAACATGTCAATTAGATTTCTGTTTACCACAAAAATTTGATTTGAAATATGTAGATAAAGATGGAAACAAAAAAACTCCTGTTGTGTTGCACAGAGCTATATTAGGTTCATTAGATAGATTTATGGCATATATACTAGAAGAAACTAAAGGAGCGCTACCTTTATGGTTATCTCCAGTTCAAATAAATGTTATACCAGTAAATAATCAATATCACCTAGATTTTTCTAAAGAAATATATAATTTATTAAAAGAAAATAATTTTAGAGTAGAACTTGATGATAGAGAAGAAAAATTAGGGTATAAAATTAGAGAATCAGTTATGAAAAAAATACCATATACTTTAATATTAGGACAAAAAGAGGTTGATAGTAAAACTATAAGTTATAGAAAATTATCAAGTGAAGATACAATAAATTTATCAATAGATGAATTTATAAAAAAATTGAAAGAAGAAATAGACAATAAAAAATAGAAGGCGATTGCAGTGGATAAAATAAAGACATTTATAGAATTAGAAAAAGAAATAAAAAAAATACATAATATAGTAACACCTAAATCATTACAATATTTATACTCAGTTTTGGATTTAGAACAATCTATAATGTATAATAGTGCATTAAATAAAGCAAATATTGATTCAGTTAAAAATTTAAGTATATTTAATGATTTAGCTATCTATAATATTTATAATATCGCACTTAAATTTATAAATTATTCAAACAAAAAATATAAAATTTGTGGCGATATGAATAGAGAAACAATAATATTTTTAACCTCATCACAACCTGTATTTAAACTTGAATGTAATAAGGGTATAAAAATTTATTTATATAATGGTAATTTATATGAAAAGCAAGCAATAAAACAAGAACGACAATTTGTAAAAAATGGAATATTGTTAATGAATCATATCGATGAAAAACAATTTAAAATAATAAAAAAAGAAAATGAAAAATTAAAAGTAAAAAAATTAGGATGTATAGATATTATTATAAAATAAAAAAATCTTGAAATAAATAACATAAATTGATATAATTATTTAGTAAGAAAGAAGGTATTTTATGGAATTAAAAGGTAGTAAAACAGAACAAAATTTAATGGCTGCATTTGCAGGAGAAAGTCAAGCAAGAAATAAATATACTTATTTTGCAAGTAAGGCTAAAAAAGAAGGATATGAACAAATAGCAGCTATATTTGAAGAAACAGCAAACAATGAAAAAGAACACGCTAAAATATGGTTTAAATTATTAGAGGGTGGAGATATAAAAACAACTACTGATAATTTAAAAGCTGCTGCTGATGGTGAAAATTATGAGTGGACAGATATGTATTCTGAATTTGCTAAAGTAGCTAGGGAAGAAGGATTTAATCATATAGCATTCTTATTTGAAGGAGTTGCTAAAATAGAGAAAGAACATGAAGCAAGATATAGGAAATTACTTAAAAATATTGATGATAAATTGGTTTTCTCTAGTGAAGGGGATACAATTTGGGTATGTCGTAATTGTGGACATATAGTAATAGGTAAAGAAGCTCCAGCAGTATGTCCTATATGTTCTCATAAACAAAGTTATTTTGAAAGAAAAGCTGATAATTATTAGTTTTTTCTAAGCACTAATTATAATTTTACATAATAATACAAAAATAAGTTTATAAAATGATACAAAATTAATAAAATTCATAAAAATTATTGACAAGCATAATATTAAATGGTATATTAGTTATGCATTTTAATTTAGATTTGCCTTGTGCAAATCTTTAATTAAGGTAAAAATGAAACACCTGGAGGTGTGGAAAGAAAGGAGATAAATATGCCAACAATAAATCAATTAGTTAGAAAGAATAGATCTAAGAAAACTAAAAAGAGTAAATCACCTGTTTTAAATATTGGATATAATAGTAAAGATAAAGTTCAAACAAACAAAACAGCTCCACAAAAACGTGGTGTATGTACTCGTGTTGGAACAATGACACCAAAGAAACCAAACTCAGCTTTAAGAAAATATGCTCGTGTTAGACTTTCAAATAATATGGAGGTTACTGCATATATTCCAGGAGAGGGACATAACTTACAAGAGCACTCTGTAGTACTTATACGTGGAGGACGTGTTAAGGACCTTATAGGTGTTCGTTATCACATTGTTCGTGGAACACTTGATACAGCTGGTATCGAAAAACGTCGTCAAGGACGTAGTAAATATGGAACTAAAAAACCAAAAGCAACTAAATAATAAAGGAGGAAATTAAATGCGTAAAAGACGTGCAGTTAAAAGAGATGTTTTAGCTGATCCTATATATAATTCAAAATTAGTTACTAAAATCATAAATACTATTATGAAAGATGGTAAAAAAGGAATTGCTCAAACAATCTTTTACGATGCTATGAACATAGTTAAAGAAAAAACTAATAGTGATTCTATGGAAGTTTTAGATAAAGCTTTAGAAAACATAATGCCTCAACTTGAGGTTAAATCTCGCCGTGTTGGTGGAGCTAACTATCAAGTACCAATTGAGGTTAAAGCTGATCGTAAACAAGCATTAGGAATTCGTTGGTTAATAAATTATGCAAGATTACGTGGAGGACATTCTATGGCTGAAAATCTTGCTAATGAAATAATTGATGCATCAAATGGAACAGGTGCAGCAGTTAAAAAACGTGAAGAAACTCACAGAATGGCAGAAGCTAATAAAGCCTTTGCACATTATAGATGGTAATAGAAAGGAAATAAAGTATGGCTCGTGAATATAGTCTAGAAAATACTCGTAATATAGGAATAATGGCACATATCGATGCAGGAAAAACTACTTGTACTGAACGTATATTATTCCACACAGGTAAAATCCATAAAATAGGTGAAACACATGATGGTGAATCACAAATGGACTGGATGGCACAAGAACAAGAACGTGGTATTACAATCACCTCAGCAGCTACAACTGCTTACTGGAAAAATCATAGACTAAACATAATAGATACTCCAGGACATGTAGATTTTACAGTAGAGGTTTCAAGATCACTTCGTGTATTAGATGGTGCTGTTGCACTACTAGATGCACAAGCAGGTGTTGAACCACAAACAGAAACAGTATGGCGTCAAGCAACTGAATTTAAAGTTCCAAGAATGATTTTCTGTAACAAAATGGACAAAATGGGAGCAAGTTTTGAATACAGTTTATCTACAATTGATAATAGATTAGGTGTAAATGCAAAACCAATTCAATGGCCAATAGGTGCAGAAAACGATTTTGACGGAATAATAGATTTAGTAACTCGTACTGCTTATCACTATGATAGAGAACAACATGAAAATGCAACTGTTATAGATATTCCAGAAGATTTAAAAGCAATAGTAGAGGAAAAACGTAATGATTTAATAGAGGCAGTTGCTGAATTTGATGATGAATTAATGGAAAAATACCTTGAAGGACAGGAAATTAGTGTTGATTTAATTAAAAAAGCTATTCGTAAAGGTACACTTGAGGTTAAATTCTTCCCAGTAATGTGTGGAACTGCTTTAGGAAATACAGGAGTTAAATTATTACTAGATGCAATAGTTGATTATTTACCAAGCCCAGTAGATGTTGAATCTATTAAAGGTGTAGATTTAAATGGTAATGAAATAGAAAGACATCCAAAAGACAGTGAACCTTTCTCAGCTCTTGCATTTAAAATAATGACAGATCCATTTGTTGGTCGTTTATCATTCTTCCGTGTTTATTCAGGACATTTAACAAGTGGTTCTTATGTATTAAATGCAACTAAAAACACAAAAGAAAGAATTGGACGTATATTACTTATGCATGCTAATAATCGTACTGAAATAAATGAAGTATGGACAGGAGATATAGCTGCAGCAGTAGGTTTAAAAAATACTACAACTGGTGATACATTATGTGATGAAAAACATCCATGTATACTAGAATCAATGGTATTCCCAGAACCAGTTATCGAACTTGCTGTTGAACCAAAATCAAAAGCAGATCAAGATAAAATGGCTATAGCTTTACAAAAATTATCTGAAGAAGATCCAACTTTTAAAGCTTCAACAAATCATGAAACTGGTCAAACAATAATTGCAGGAATGGGTGAATTACACCTTGATATAATTGTCGATCGTATGAAGAGAGAATTTAATGTAGAGGCAAATATAGGTCAACCTCAAGTTGCATACCGTGAAACAATAACACAAGAAGCAGAATGTGAAGGTAAATACATTAAACAATCTGGTGGTCGTGGACAATATGGACACGTAAAAATTAAATTTGAACCAAATCCTGGAAAAGGATATGAGTTTGTCGATGCAATAGTTGGTGGTGTAGTTCCTCGTGAATACATACCAGTAACAGATAAGGGACTTCAAGATGCATTAAAAACTGGTGTACTTGCTGGATTCCCAATGATAGATGTTAAAGCTACATTATTTGATGGTTCTTACCACGAAGTAGACTCATCTGAAATGGCATTTAAAGTTGCTGCAAGTTTGGCTTTAAAAGAAGCTAAAACTAAATGTAAAGCAGTATTACTTGAACCAATTATGAAAGTACAAATAGTTGTACCAGATGAATATTTAGGAAATGTAATGGGAGATGTAACATCTCGTCGTGGACGTCCTATGGGACAAGAATCACGTGGAAATGCTATTGCAATTGATGCAATGGTACCACTTTCAGAAATGTTTGGATATGCTACAAGCCTTCGTAGTAATACACAAGGTAGAGGTACATTCGTAATGGAATTTGATCATTATGAAGAGGTTCCAAGAAACATTGCTGAAGAAGTAATTAAGAAAAACGGAAATTAGTTTTATAAACAACTAATATTCTCGTTTATAAACAAAAAAAATAAAAAAGTATTGATATTTTTTGCTAATTGATATAAAATATTATTGTATTATTTAAATAAGGAGGAAATAAATATGGCAAAAGCAAAATATGATCGTTCAAAACCACATGTTAACGTTGGTACAATTGGACACGTAGATCATGGTAAAACTACTTTAACAGCTGCAATTAGTGCAACTTTAGCTGATGAAGGAAAAGCAGAGAAAGTAGATTTCTCAAATATTGATAAAGCACCTGAAGAAAGAGAACGTGGTATTACAATTAATACTGCACACATTGAATATGAAACAGATACTAGACACTATGCACACGTAGATTGTCCAGGACACGCTGATTATGTTAAAAACATGATTACTGGTGCTGCTCAAATGGATGGAGCTATCTTAGTTATAGCTGCAACAGATGGACCAATGGCTCAAACTAGTGAGCACGTATTATTATCACGTCAAGTTGGAGTACCTCGTATGGTTGTATTCCTAAACAAATGTGATATGGTTGATGATCCTGAATTATTAGATTTAGTTGAAATGGAAGTTCGTGAATTATTAACTAAATATGGATATGATGGAGATAATACTCCTATAATTAGAGGATCAGCTTTAAAAGCTCTTGAAGGAGATCCTAAATGGAGAGAGAAAATTCATGAATTATTAGATGCAGTTGATACTTGGATTGAAACTCCAGCTAGAGATAATGATAAACCATTCTTAATGCCAATTGAAGACGTTTTCACAATTACTGGACGTGGAACAGTTGTTACAGGACGTGTTGAACGTGGTCAATTAAAATTAAATGATGAAGTTGAAATAGTTGGTTTAAAAGATACTAAAAAAACAGTTGTTACTGGAATTGAAATGTTCCGTAAATCACTTGATTATGCTGAATCAGGAGATAATGCTGGTGTATTATTACGTGGTATTGCTCGTGAAGATGTTGAACGTGGTCAAGTATTAGCTAAACCAGGAAGTGTTACACCTCATACTAAGTTTAAAGCACAAGTTTATGTTTTAACTAAAGAAGAAGGTGGAAGACATACTCCATTCTTCTCAAATTATCGTCCACAATTCTATTTCAGAACTACAGACGTTACAGGTGTTATTGAATTACCTGAAGGTGTTGAAATGGTTATGCCTGGAGATAATGTTGAAATGACAGTTGAATTGATAGCTCCAATTGCTATTGAAAATGGAACTAAATTCTCAATCCGTGAAGGTGGTAGAACAGTTGGTTCTGGTTCAATTTCAGAAATTATTAAATAATAATTAACTAAACTTAAGATTAATTCTTAAGTTTTTTTGTATAATAGGAAATTAAAGCAAAAATATATATAAAAAAACCATGCCAAAAATCCAAGATGAAAATCTTGG
>CANQIV010000017.1 GCA_947624135.1 uncultured Bacilli bacterium
TATTTATTGTTATTGATTTTGTTATTTCTTTTGTTAATCCTACTTTATTTTTTACTATTACTTTTATTTTATATTCTGTATCTATTTTTAATTTATCAAAGGTATATGTATTTTCTTTTATATCATTTATTTCTTTTTTCTCTTCTTCTGGCTCTATTATTTGATAACTATAACTTGTTGGGTATCCTTCTTTTGTTTCAACATTAACAACAATACTACTTGATGTTGATGTTAATTTTATATCTACATCTAAACGGTTTGCTGACAAATCTTCTACTGTTCCTTTAAGCATGCTTAAATCATCTAGTGTTCCTTCCGCACTATATGTTCCATCGGTTACCTCTTTTAATTCTATTTTTCCTCCTGGATTTAAGAATACTTTTCCTTTTAAGTTCTTTGCATCAAGAGGTAATTTACTTATATCTATTTCTGTTCCGGGTTCAATATTATTTTGAGCAGCATATAATTCATATGCGTGTTCTATATTGTTTAAACTTAATTTAAATGCTTTATATTTTGAATCATTTATTACTCCTAATATTATTGGAGTAGCTATTACTGCTATTATAGCTAATATTACTATTACAGCTAAAAGTTCTATTAGGGTGAATGCTTTTTCTTTTTTACATATAAAATTCAACTTACTCATTTTTCTTTGTTTTATTTCTTTCATGGTTTCTTCCTTTCGCTCTAATAGAAGCTTATATCTTACTCTTCTATCTATATTAATGATAACACTTAATATAGTTTTTTACAAGTATATAAAACTTTAATTGCAAAAAAGGCATGAAATTTTAGTTTCATACTTTATACATACTAATAATATACATCTTTTAAATATAGTCCACATGCGGGAGCACATATTCCAGCACATTTTCTATCTTTAGCCCTTAATATACTTATTATATCTTCACTTTTATACTTTCCTTCTCCTATTTCTATAAGCATTCCAACTATATTTCTTACCATATATCTCATAAATCCTGTTCCTAAAACAGATATTGATATTTTATTAACATCTTTTGTATCTCTTGTAAGTGATGTTTGTATTATAGTTCTTTCATAATCATCTTTTTCTTCATCTATTTTAACAAATGACCTAAAATCATGAGTTCCTTCCAAATATTTTAAAGCTCTTTCCATTTCTGTAATATCTAATTTTTTATTATATTGATAGATATAATCTTTCTCTATTGGATTATAAGTTCCCATATTTATTTTATATATATATTCTTTTGCTTTCGCACTAAATCTAGAATGAAAATCTTCTGGAACCTCACATATACTTTTTACATATATATCATCAGGTATTAAACTATTAATGGCTGCTCTAAGTTTACTACACGTCATTTTTTCTTCCATATCAAAGTGTGCGTGTTGATTATATGCATGAACTCCAGCATCTGTTCTTCCAGAAGCGGATATTTGAACACTTTTCCCTCCATTAATTTGTTTAAGTGCCTTCTCTAATTCCCCTTGTATCGTTTTTACTCTAGGCTGTTTTTGATAACCATTATACTTTGACCCATCATAGGAAAAAGTAATAAAATACCTCACAAAATCACTTCCTTAAAGATTGCTACTAAAAAAAGCATAAAAGATAAATTCAATACTAATATTGATTTAATATTCATTTTTTCTTTTTTTATAACATAAAAATTAAGTATTAAATTTTCTTCTGTTTGTTTAACATACTTTGTTATATACATTAATTTAGGAATTAAATAATTTTTTACATTATATTTATATTTATTTTTTAAAGTTTGAAATTCAAGTATTTTATTATCAAAAGATATTATTTTTTTTATAAATAAAATATCTAAAGTTAATTTAAATGAAATATTATAAACGTCTTTATTAAATAATTTAAGTGGGCTTAAAATTACATATAGAGCGCTGTTAAGTTGATCAAAAGTAGTTATTGATGAAAATATATCAAGTAATATAAATATTAATATAGTTTTATATAAAACAAGTAATAAATTTAAACTTAATCCATATACGATTATATAAATAATTCCAACAAATAACAACCAAATAATAACATTTTTTAACATATTTTTATATTTGTTTACATTATAATTTACTAAAATTAGTATAATTGAAATAAATATTGTAAAAAGAATAATTAAATATAACGATTTAGCTATCATTAAAGTTAATACTAAAAATAATAATATCATAAATTTTGTAAAAGACGTAATTTTACTATCTAACATTTCTATACACATCCTTTAATAAATCATTTATATTATCACTATGGGGTAAATTAATGTTTACTTTTGATTTAATTTTATTTTTTAAATCACATATATCTGGTTGTTTAACACCTATTTTATTAAGTAAAGTCTTATTTTCAAATATTTCATATTTATTGTTATATTGTATTATTTTTTTATCGTTTAAGGCTATAACTTTATCGGATATATTAAGTAAAAAATTAGTATCCATAGAGGAAATTACTATAATTTGATTTTTTTTATTTCTTTTTAATATTTTAATTAAATTTTGTCTTGATTTATAATCTAAATATGATGTTGGATTATCTAAAAGTAATATTTTTTTATTACTTAAGAATGCCATAATTAATGATATTTTTTTCTTTTCACTTGTACTAATTTCTAAATAATTTTTATCTAGAATATTTAAGTTTAAATTAAATAAATTAAATAATTCTTTTAATTTTTCATCATCTACTTTTTTTACAGCATATTTTATATCTTCTTTTATATTTATATTAAATAATAATTTATCAACATCATCTATTAAATAAAATATATCATTTCTTATATTAATTAAATTTTCTTTAGTTACTAATTTTTTATTTATAATTGTTTTCCCACTATAATTAAGATTTAATCCATATATCATATCTAATATTAAAGTTTTTCCACTTTTATTTTTACCTATAAATGAGGTTATTTCATTTTCTTTTATTTTAAGGTTAATACTTTTTAGAAAATCATTTTTTACATCTATTAATTCTATTTCCATATATCTTCTATCATCTCACTTGTATCTAAATAAATTTTATCAACTAATCCATAAACTTTTAATTTATTTGATAAATCTATTAAAAAAGGTAATCCTATATTTTTAAATATTTTTTCTTTTTTTAATATTTCCTCTGTTTTTCCACTATCTATAAGTTTTCCATTTTCTATTATTATTAAATTATCTGAATTTAATATTTCTGATTCGTTATTTGTTAAATAAATACAAGTAAGTTTACTTTTATTTATATAATCTAAAATCTTATTTTTATTTAATTCATCTAAATCTTCTATACTATCATCTATTATAAGTACTTTAGGGTTGTGAATTATAGATACTATGAAGGATATTATTTTTTTTTCAGTGTGTGTTAATGTATTTATGTTTTTTAAAAGTAAATCACTTATTTTAAATCTACTACAAATATCATATACCTTTTTTTTTGCTTCAATTTCATTTAAACCAAGATTAATTAATGGATATATAATATTATCTTTAACTGTTCCATTTTTTAACATATTATTTCTAAAATATCCTATATTTTTTATTATATCTTTTTGGTTTTTTTGTGTTATTAAACTACCATTATAACTAATTGTTCCACTATATTCTATAAGTCCCATAATAGCTTTTACGAGTGTTGTTTTACCACTATTTCCTATAATTACGTTTAATGTTCCTTGTTCGATAGAAAGATTTATGTTATTTAATTTTTTATCAACTGTTAAATTTTTTATTTCTATTATAGTACTCATAGTAACCACCTGATTTACTATTATATTATAGTTTTATTTTAAAGTAAAGAAAATTTTTAGGTAAAAAAAAAGTAAATCATTACTTTTCTATTATATTTAATATATCATTAATAGGTATAGCAAAACTTATTCCATGTACATCATATTCCATCATAAACACAATACCAACTACTTCACCTTTTTTATTTATTAAAGCCCCACCACTGCTTCCTAAAGTTATATTAGAATCTATTTGGATTGTATTTATATTTTTTTCTTCCACATTTATTTTTCTATTTAGACTAGATATAACACCTTTACTTAATGTACCAAAATAAGTAAAATCTATTGGATTACTTAAAACGTATATTTCATCAGATACTTCTAGTTTATCACTATTTCCTATTTTCATTTTTTTCAAATTTAATTTATTTTCTACTTTTATTATAGCTATATCTTTGTTTTCATCAAAGGAATATATTTCACCTTTTATTTTTTCTTTATTTTGATTATATACATATATATAATCATTATTATTTACTACATGAAAACAAGTTAAAATATAATCATAGTTTTTATCTTTTTTATAAACAAAGCCGGTTGCGTTAATGGTTTCATCATCATTTATAGATTCTATGTATACTAAAGATTTTTTTAATTCTTCTACATTAATTTTTTTATTTAATAAAATGTTTGTAGTTAATATACCTAGTATAAAGAATAATATAATTACACAAATATATATAAATTTTTTCATTAGTCTATATTTATAATATCTCTCCAGTTTTCTGGAAATCCTAATTTAGTTAAAAAATTATTTATAGGGAGTATATTAGTTTTACCTTCTAGTATATCTATTTCATAACCTACCTCATTTATAAATTCTCTAAATTCATTTTCTGTTAATAATTGCTTCATAATTATAACTACAGCAAATAAATCATCTTTACCATAAATATATTCTCCATCTGTCATATCTATATTAAGAAGATAATGATATTTACAATCTGGTATTTCTTTTTGAGTTCTATGATCATATAATATATCTTCATGTGCGCACAAATTTCTATAGTTTGAAAGTATTGTTAAATATATACCTAATGTTTCTGTATCTATTTTATAAATACTGGCGATTGATTTTTGATTTTCAATATTTAATATATTATAAAGTTCTGATACTATACCAAATGATAATACTTTTACAAGTATCCATAGTGGGATATAACCATAATTTGTTATATAGTGCATGGTTGCTGAATGTTGTTTACCATTTACTCTTATTTGTCTTTTTATTTTATTTAATACATCATGAACCTGTCTTATTTTCATTGGATCTTTTGAAAAGTTGTTTGGGTTCAAATAATCTTTTTCCTTAAAACCAAAATTTTTAGAAAGTTCATAACTTATAAGCGATTTAATATTATTTTCTATTATCAATAAATTTTTAAAAAATATATTTCTTACTTTTCTATCAAATACAAACATAGAATATAATTCTTCAAATGTTGTTCCCGGTATAAAATTTGTATCTTTAAATGATTTCATAAAGAGATGTCTATAACCATTTATAAAGAAATAGTTTTCTCTAAGTAAAATATCTTTAGTTTTTTCTATATCTGTTATAACAAGTCCCCTTGATTTTAATATATCTATTTGTTCATCTAAGGTTTTAAATGTTTTCTTACTCATACTATTCACCAATAATATTATATAATATTTTAATAAAAAATACTAGGTATCTTTAAAGATAAAAAAAAGACCTAAGTCTTTAATATTCATATATTCCAAGTAATTTTTCTTCTTCTGAATTTGTAAGTGTATCTAGTTTCCAATCATCTTTTACTTTAGTTGCTGAAAAATATATTGTATACTTAACTCTATCTTTAGTATTTTTAAGTAAATCTAGTTTATAATCATTATATTTAATATCATCAAATACGCCGTTTTCATCTATTAAAAGTTGTTCGTTATCTTTTTTATAATCTTCAGCTGTTTTAAGAGTTTTAGTATAATCATTTACCTCTATTTCTACTTCTACTGTAGCTTTATCTCCATTAATTGTTTCTTCTTTTATTTTATAATTTAAATTTTGATAATGCTTTTTTAAAATATCTCTATAAGCATTTTTTTGCTCATTACTAAATGTTGTTTCTTTTTCTACAACCTCATCTAATTTTGTTAGAACATTAGTGTTTAATGTTTGATAATTATTCAAATATTCTTCAACCCTTTTTGTTGGTGTATTACTCATATCACTTGCAACAGAACATCCAGAAAGTACAAAAACGATTGTTAAAAGCGCAACTAATTTTTTCATATTTTCCCTCCATTTATAATATGGAGAAAAATTTTTTTCTTATACACTTTTTTTATTAAACTCCATTTTTTAATCCTTTTTTCTTTAATATTATTTTTCTTATCCAATCAAATGGTATTACTGAAAAAGCAAATAATATCATTATTATAAATTCTTTACTTGTTAGTCCCGATGTTCTAAATACTGTTCCACCATAATATATAAGTAAAATTTGAACTATTACTATGAATAACATTATTAATATGAATACTTTATTTTTTAATATATTTGCAAGTATATTTAAACGATGTGTTCTTGCATTAAAACTATTAAATATATCTATAAATATAAAAAGCCCAAAGAATGCTGTATAAAGATATTTATCGTTTATATCAGGTCTATATAAGTTTTTTATAAATGGTATTTTTAAAAATAGTATACATAAAAGTGATGAATAAAGTCCTGTAAAAAAAATTTCATTTAACATATATTTATTAATTATTTGTTCTTCTTTTTTCTTTGGATATTCTTTCATATATTCTTTAAGCGGTGGCTCAAATGAAAATGCAAGTCCAGCAAGTGTATCCATTACCATATTTATCCAAAGCATTTGAATTACTGTAATAGGCATTTCTATATTTATAAATGGTCCAATTATTGAAAGTGTAAGTGCGCACATATTTATTGTAAGTTGTAATATTATGAATTTTCTTATACTTTTAAATATTGTTCTACCAAATAAAATTGCTTTTGAAATTGAAATAAAGTTATCATCGAGTATTACTATATCACTTGCTTCTTTTGCTACTTCAGTACCACTACCCATACTAAATCCTACATCAGCTTTTTTGAGTGCAGGAGCATCATTTACACCATCTCCAGTCATTCCAACTACAAAGTCCATTTCTTGACTAATTCTAACAAGTCTGCTTTTATCTATTGGAAGGCTTCTAGCAACTATTGATATATTGGGTAATTTTTGCTTTAATTCTTCATCTGTAAGTTTATTTAATTCTTCGTTAGTTAAAACTAAATCTCCTTCTTTGTATATTCCTACCTCTTTTCCAATTGATATAGCTGTATCTTTATTATCTCCTGTAATCATTATTGTTTTTATATGTGCTGAGTTACACATTTCTACGCCTTTAATTGCTTCTTTTCTTATTTCATCCTTTATTAATATTATTGAAACGAGTGTTAAGGAATTAAAATCTTCTAAATTAATATTGGAACTTGTTGCAGTAACTATTACTCTTAACCCATTTTTTGTGTAATTGTTTATTATATTTTTTATTTCATCTACATTCATTAATAGTCTTTTTTCTCCGTTACTATTATAATAGGTAGTACACTTTTTTAATATTATTTCAGGAGCTCCTTTTATTAGATTTAAATTATCTACTTTAGTTATTGAATATTTATTTTTACTATCGAATGATATAACTTTAGTCTTTTTTATTTTTTTATTATCGTTTTTAAAAAATGAAAGGAGCGCTCTATCGGTAATATTACCACCTATTACTTTATCCTCACTATAACTACTTTCATTGTTACCAATGCAGGATAATTTAACTATATCATAGTATTTTGAATCTTTTATTAAATCTTTTTCATTTTTATATTCTTTTAAATCACCACTTATTATATTAGTAACCTCTAATTTACCTTTAGTAAGTGTACCTGTTTTATCTGTGAATAATATATTTATACTACCTGATGTTTCTATACCTACAAGTTTTCTAACAAGTACATTATCTTTCATCATTCTTTTCATATTAGATGAAAGTACTAATGTAATCATCATAGGAAGCCCTTCTGGAACTGCTACTATTATTATTGTAACGGTTAAGGTTAAAGCATAAAGTATATGACCTGTAATAAGTGGAAAGTTTGTTACCATATCTATTATTTTATCCATGTTAAAATTATTATTTATAACTATTATTTTAAATAAATATGAAAAAAATACTAAGAATGCTCCTACATATCCTATTTTACTTATAAAGTTTGCAAGGCGTCTAAGTCTTAACTTAAGAGGAGTTTCAGGTTGTTTTTCTTGGAGTTCTAGAGCAATTTTACCATAAAAGGTATTGGAACCTATTTCTGTTACTTTCATAAGTGCGGTATTTGAATATACTACGCTTCCTTTATATACTCTATTTTTATCTAATATTTTATTCATAGATAAAATGGGCTCTTTATATGCTTCTTTTGTTTCACCATTTAAGCTTGATTCATCGACGCTTATTTTACCCTTTATTATTATTCCATCTGCTGGTATTTTATCGCCGTGTTCAAGAGAAACTATATCTCCTACTACTACCTCTGTTATTCCTATTTCTTGTTTTTTACCATTTCTTATTACTCTACATTTTACTTTAGATACCTCTTCTTCTAATTTTTCAAATGCTTTTTCGCTTCCATACTCTGATATACTAGAGATAAAAGATGCAAGTAATATTGAAATAACTATACCAATAGTTTCATACCAATCGAAATTTTTAAATAAAAAAATAGTTTTAACTGCAAGTGCGATTAATAGTATTTTTATGATTGGATCACCTAAAGTACTTATTAATAATTTAAAAAATCCATCTTTTTTTGTCTTGTTTAATTCGTTACTACCATATTTTTTTCTTGATTCCTCTACTTCTACATCAGTTAGTCCATTCATAGTTCCCTCCCACTTAAATATATGGGGTTGTCTAATTTTTATGAATATAAAAAGCACATTACTGTGCCTTTATATTTGTTATATATTTATTTACTTTTGCTGACCAATTTGGATCTTCTGCATATTTTGGATTTATTAAATCTGGAGTTGTTAATCCATAACTTATGTAATTAATACTCAAATTATCTATAAATCCCATTATACCTTCATCAAGTGAATTGAAATATCTATAGCTTCCACATCCAGAACCTTTTTGTCCACCAACATTATTACAAGTAGTAGATAAATAACTACAATTCCATGTGCATCCTGTCTCGTGTAGCATGATTGCTGTTGCCATAACAGGGTCCACTCCTTTTTCAAGAGAATATGTTGCAATTAAATAACCTTTACCTGATAAAATTGATTTAAGCGATTTTTCTAGCATTTCCACTAATTCGTTTAAAGTTTTACCTTCATATACAACAGGTTCAACTAAATTTTCTATATTTTCATCAGTTTCTATAATTAAATTTTCCTGTAAATTTTCTATTGTAGTACTAACTATATCCTGATTTTCTTTTGATTCTGAATTTTCTTCATTACCATTATTTACAATTTCACTGTTATTGTCTTCTTTGGTTTCTACTTCCATGTAATTAGCAGTAGAACCATTATCTTTTTTAGACTCATATTTATTTACTTTAATAAAGCTATTTAATAAATATATATCTAATATCATAACGATCGCTATTGTGGCCCATTCCAGCCAGCTATCTTTTGCTTTCACATTAACACCTCTTCTTTTTTGGAAAAGCATATTAATAATATCACATTTTATGACCGTTTGTCAACTAAAATACTAAAAGCAAAATTCTTTTAATCACTATCACATAAGTAATTTTTTTAAAAAATCAATATTTTTTTATAAAATTGTAAACTAAATGTATTCTATATATTTTGGATAATTTTTAATTAGTTCACGTACAAAAATTGAAGGATTTTTTTTATTAACTAAAAGGTATACTTCGTTTTTAGTTCGAGTAAGAGCAACATAAAATAATCTTCTTTCTTCTTCAAATGGATATTTATCTACGCCAGTACTTACATATTTAAGAATTTTATCATCTTTTATTTTACTTGGCATACCTAAAGTATCATCTTTTAGATTTATTATAATTACTACATCTTCCTCTAAACCTTTTGAAGCATGAATGGTTAAATATTTTATATTGACTCCCTCGTAGTCTATTAAACCTTCATTATTTATTTTAAAATATTTATTTATGTCAAAATTATTCCTCCCCAATATAAGAATATTTTTATATTTTAATTTAATTACATTAATTAATTTTTTTAAATTATCTCCATATACAATTTTAATAGGCTTATCAAGTCTTTTACCACTCCTAAGTTTTTTATATAATTGTCTTTTATTTTTCATTATAAAGTCCCCTGCAACGTTTATTAATTCTTGGCTATTTCTATATGTATTATTTATTTTTAATATTTTAGTATAACCAAAATATTTCTTAAAATTTAAAAACATATTCAAATCGCAACCATTAAATCTATATATAGATTGATAATCATCACCAACACATATTATTTTAGCGTTTGTTTTATTTATTATTTCTTTAAGTAATAAAAATCTTACATATGATGTATCTTGATATTCATCAACTATGATGTATTTATATTTTTTTATTTCATGATTTTTGATATAGAGGGTTGCTAAAGATATCATATCATTGAAATCTATGCTTCCATCACTTTTTAATTCTTGCTCATACATTATATAAATATCTATTATTATACTAATTATGTCTTTATTTTTTTTAATTTTAAGAAAATAATCTAGTTTATAATTGTTTGTTTTAAATAAATTTATAAATGTTATTATAAGTTTTTTTAAATTTATTAATTCTTTACTTTTTAATATTAATTCATAAGGTGTATCTATTTTATTTAGTACTTTTTTTACTTTTTTAATCATGTCAACATTATTATAAATGGTATTATTAAAGTATTCATCGGTTATATTTTCTAATGTATTAGTAGGAGATATTTTATAATTTTTATTCTTTAATATTTGTAAAGCTAATTTATGAAAAGTGTATACTTTTATATCATAATTGAAATTTTTTTTAATATTTTTTTCTAAATTAGAACTTGCATCTCTAGTAAATGATATACATAGTATTTCATCTTCTTTTATATTTTTTCTTTCTATTAAATATCTTATTTTACCTATCATTGTTAAACTTTTACCGCTTCCTGCTCCCGCTACTATAAGTGAAGCACATTCATCTGTTATAACTGCTATTCTTTGTTCTTTATCAAGTGAATATCCATTTATATTTGAAAGTATTTCATCACTAGCTATTAATTCCTTATTTATATATTTTTTATTTAATCTATTAGTTTTAATTCTATTATATTTTCTTGACTTATTATCTATATATTCAATATTAATCACCCCCAAGCAATAATATTTTAAACACATTTTATGAATAATTGCAAATGACTTTTTTTTAAAATTGTTTTATTTTTTTAGCATTTTTTTAAATTTTGTTGTCAAAAAATTGATTTTTTTTTAATTTATGTTTTGGTTTTTTATCGATTATATAAATTTTGTAATTTATAAAAAAATAATTAGATTTCTCCAATTATTTTATATAATATTTTTTAGGATCTAAAACTGTTTCTTTTGTGAGCTTTAAAGTTTTTGCTTTTCTACCCATTAAAAATTCATCGGTTGCAAATTTCAAACTTTCATTTATGAGTGGTCTTAATTCTCTAGCATTTGTTTTTGCTTTTATTGCTTTTTTAGCAATTTCTTCGACATAGTCACGTGTATTTGTAAGTTTTACTCCAAAAGCTTCTTTAAAGTATTCTTTTTGTAATTTTAATGCACTTATATCAGAGTTATTTAAAATATTAACTAAATCACTTTCACTAAAAGCAGTTGTACTTGTAATATTTCCTATTCTTCCTAAAAATTCTGATGGCATTCCTGATTTTATAATATCATCTTTAGTTAATACTATATCTCTTTGATTTAATATTGATTTAGAATCATTAAAGCCAATAGCATTATTGTTCTCTTTTAATTTTGAATGGTATGAATTTTCAAACGCACCCATAAGTATTATAGTTAAATTAGATGTATCAAAATATTCATTATCTTTAAATTCTATTTTTCCTCTATCCATTATTTTAAGAAGACCATATAATACACCCTTACTAAATTCATTATCCTCATTTTGACCATATATTTTTTTATCTATTTCATCTATTACAAGTATACCATTTTGCGCTTTTTCAATATTATTATCGGCTGCATATAATAATCCTTCAAGCATAGAATATACGCTTTTTCCTACATATCCTTCTTTCGTATATGCAGTAGCGTCTGCTTCAAAATATGGTAATTCTAGTTTTTGACATATTATTTTAACTATTTCAGTTTTACCTGTTCCTGTTGGACCTACAACTAAAATGTGTTGCTTATTCTTAGGATTTTTTGATGTTTGATTAATCATTATTGTTCTTGTTATATCGTTTACTGCATTATCTTGTCCAACTATTTTAGATAAAACTTCTTCTCTTAAATCCTTTAATAGTACTATTTTTTTTTGTTTTTTTGAGTTAGACGATTTATTAACATTTGATTTTTCATCTGCTAATTTTAAATCTGCATCTTCTTTAGCATCTGCTAATTTTAAATCCGAATCAACTTTAATATTTATAAATTTATCGTCTAATTTAAAATCAATAGATGATGATGTGTTTTTCTCTATAAATTTATCTATTGAACTAAAAGGTATTCTAATAAAATTCAATCCACTTATTTTCGTATCATAATATCCTAAATATAAATATCTAAAAATTTCACTGGCATATTCATATAAAATATCACTTGTTCTAGCTGCTTTTCCATATTTTTCAGAATATTCTTTTTTTAAATTTGAAATAGTTGTCGGATATCCAAAAAGATCGTCTGCATCTAGACATCCACCTACGATATATTCATAACAAAACCCACTTTGAGTTAAAAATATATTTTCTTCTTTAATATATTTACCCATAATAACATCAACTGGTTTAAATACATATTTAAAATCTTCTAGATTCACCTTTCGAAAAGAAAACGCTATATCATTCATAAAAATCCCCCTAATTTGTAAATTATTTATTTACATTATTGTAATAATTTAATTCTGATAAACTACTAGAAATCCAATCTAAATCATCATAGTCATATTCATTTAAGATTGTTTCTATATCATATATAAGTTCATTTAAATTATTATAATTATTTACATCAATATTGTATTTTTTTAATATATTTATCTGTTCCGTTGATATGTATATATTACCATTTTTACCGCATTTTTTTAAGAATTTATCTTCTCCAGCTACAATATTATCCATTAAATCACCACAACTATATGTATTATAATAAGTTAAGTAAAAATAGTCAAGAAAAAAAGTAGAAATCTACTTAAATTTAAATATTAAAAATTTATGTAAATAAAAATTTTAAATTAAAAATGTTGGAAAATTTATCCAACATTCTCTTCTTTTAATTTTAAATTGTTTTTTTGATTTTTAGAATGATTTAAAAATTCAACTTTATGTGTTTGTTGTGATAAAAAATCTGTATGAACTTTTGAATTTTTTAAATATTCTTTATATTGCTGCAGGGTCATTCCTAACATACTAGCACATTCTTTTTGAGATTCTAAAAGTTGCTGCTTATTCATCATAACAATCACCGCCTATTATTTTAAATTGTTAAAATAAAGAGAAAGCTTATTAATTATCAAATATTATTTCTGGTAATTTTTCTTCTACTACATCATATTTTTGTAATTTATAATAAATTGTAATAAATAAATTAACTAATATCCATGATACGAATATTCCTGATGTAAGTTCAAGTAAAACTAATAAATTAGAATTAGTATAAATACTTATAGAATTATAATCTACTATACCTGAATTTTTTATTGTCTCTATTACAAGAGCTAAAAATACATTTAATATTAGAGCATTTGATATATTTATAACTTTATGTGCATTTCTTATTTTCTTATTTACTAAAGAATAAACAAAGAAGAAATTAGATATGACCATTATAAATGCGTATGTACTTATATTTGGAAAATATAATGTCATAAATATATTATTAATTATACTATTTAATAAATTTAATATTATATCATTATAGTTTATTATAAAAAGTAATAGTGTTACAGCCCAAATACTTATTAATACCCATTTATTAATTTTAATACTTTTTTTAATATAAAGTATTGATAAAATTATAAGTATAATACCAGTTATTACACCCAATAATAATAATGGTGATTTAAAAATCATATCAATTACTATTTTAAATTTGTCTAATAAATTAAAATCTTTCATATCAAATCCTCCTTAATAATTCTCTTTACTTACTAATTCTAATATATAAACAGTTTGTTTTGTATTACTATTTCTAGTACAAGTAATTAGCGTTAAAACGTTTTTATTGAAATCTCTATAGATAGGAACTCTACCATTTTTTTCAACTTCGTATATATTTGTTACCTTATATTTATATTTTACACTTTTATAATATATATATGCTTCATCCCCATTTAAAACTTTATACAAATTATGGAAATAACAAATACTACAATCACCAGAATGTGCGGCTAAAATTAAATTATTATTAGTTTCATCTGGTAATGTTGAATTTTGTATTACTGTTATGTTATAATCTACATTATTATATTTTGAATCTACACTATAAAATCCTTGTTTTAAATTTATTTTAGGTATTTCAAGTACTGCTAGGTAATTGGAATAATTAACTTGTGGAGTACTTGGTTCTTGTGGTTCTTCATTAATTATATTATCATCATTACTTATTTTTTCTTGATATTCTTCTTCAGAATTGATGTTTTCAGGTATTTCGCTTTCAAAAAGTTTTAAATTCATTTTTGAAAATGTTTCATTTTTCTTTTGTAAGAAATATTCGTAAGTTCCTACTACAACACCTAAAGTAATCAATATTATACCTATTAAGATAATGACACTATTTTTATTAGCTTTTTCTAACATATATACCTTCTAAAAGATTTTCAAGTGTATAGAAAATAGGACAATATAACAATTTCAACATAACAAACCTCCTACTTTTCTAAACTAATTGTAACATGCTAAAAAAAATATATCAATTGTTAATTGATATATTTTGTAAACTATAGTGTATACTTTACACTTTAGTTTTGCATTCTATTTTTTTTAACGTATGTAATTATACCTATACCAAGTGCGATATCAAGCATTGCTACAAAAAGTAATAAGACTGATCTTGAACCACCAGTACTTGGAACAGGTGTAAGTTCATTTTCCATTACTACTGGTTTATCTACTTTTCCATTTTTTACCTCGAATTCAACTGTTTTAGTACTTAAAACATAGCCTTCTGGTGCGAGAGTTTCAGTTAAAGAATACTTACCATCTTTTAAACCTTTAATTACATGTGGTTTATCTGTTGATTCCCAAGTTTCTACTACCTCACCTTTTGCATTAGTTAATTGTAGTTTTGCGCCTGGTAATTCTTTCTTTGTTGTAGCATCTACTTTACTTATACTTACCTCTGATTTTTTATTTGGCATTGTAACTTGAATAACTGTAGTTTCATTACCAGTTACAACAAATTTTATCTTATCAGTATTTCTTTGATATCCATCGGGTGCTTTATCTTCTACCAAGTAATATGTTCCTGGTTCTAATTTTTCAATTGAGTGATCAGTGGCAGTTGTTACCCATGATTCACCAATTTTCTTACCTTTACTATCTTCAATATGTAGTGTTGCACCTACAACGCTTTTTGTTTTATCATCTGCGTCTACTTTTCTAATTAATATTGAATTTTTACTATTTGTAAATTTAACTGTTTTAGTCTCTCCTGCTGTTAATACTACCTCCATTAAAGTTTGATTAACTAAATAACCTTCTGGAGCTGATATTTCTTTTACATAATATTTTTTACCAGCAGTTACAGTTACTTTTGTAATTTGATGTGCTGCACCAGTTGAATCCCATTCATCTAAAACTGTAGATTTATTTGAATCTAACAATTGTAATCTTGCACCTGGTAATGCAACACCCTTTTCATCAACTTTTAATATACTTAATGTTTCTTGTAAATCGTTTGTAATGTTATAAGAAGGTATTGATGAAGATGATGAAACCTTTATAGATTTTAATACACATCTATCACTTGGCATTTTATATCCTGCTGGAGCAACTACTTCAGCTATTGAATAAACATGATCTAAAGTTAAATTAGTAATAGTTATACTACCATCAATTTCAAATGGATTATTTCCTCCTACAGATATAGTACTACCTTCACAATTTGCTGAAGTATATAATACAAATCTACCTCCAGATAGTTCTTTTCCACTTTTAGAATCTTGTTTTACTATTTTTATTTTACCTTTTTCTGGTTCATGTGGTGTTGGTGGAGTATATGGTTCAATTTTACCACTAGCAGAATCACGATTTTCTAATGTTTCTGTAAATAAGGCTGCTACTGGTTGAATTCCATCTCCACAATTATATTTTTTAGCATATGGATATGACTTACTATTACTAACTCTTATAGTAACTGTAGTTGTTGAATCAACATCACTTTTAGAAATTCTAATTTGACATAATGTACCACTATTACTACTTTCACTACTACATGTTTTTTCATAATCAACTTTAGGACTTACATCAACACTAAGTACTCCTTTATAATCAAATGAGTTTGATACATATTCGCTTCCATTACTATTGAATGTTAAACTACTTACATCTATAGATGCATCAGGTCCACTTGGTGTTGAAGATGGAGCTGAATTTATTACACTTTGATATTCTTCCATTTTACTATGGCAACTAATAAGACTATCGCCTGCTGTTATTGGTGGAACAGACCTAGCGTAATAACTACTACCATGTTGGCTATATAAGTATACGTTAATTGCTACATAGGCTCCAACAAAATCACAATCTCTTTTAGATGAATTAGCTAATTTATCAAGTGCAGCTCCTACTTTATATTCATCTTTTGTAGTAAAATAACTTGATGTTTTTGTACATGTTGCTGGTTCAAATGGTGCGTCTAAAGATGGATCCACACATATAACATATTTGTTGTCATCATATTTTATAATTGGTGTTTGTATTACACCATCGGTAATTCTAGTTGTTCTCTTTACTCCTGATATTGAATCAGGTGAATATGCTCCAACTATCATCATCATATTAAGCATCAAAACCATTGTAAAAACGACATTTATAATGCTTTTTACGAATTTATTTCCTTTCATTACAAACCTCCTCTAGTTTTTTTTAGCATCTATATCAATTTTACCACAAATAAAAAATATATCAATACTTTTGACATATTTTTTAGTAAATTTATATAATCATAATAATCAAAGCACCACTTATAAATGCAATAATAGAAATACCTAGCAACACATTTTCTAAGGCTCTTTTTTTATTATTTTTTTTAGGCTTTTCTTTAGCTATATTTTTATTTGATATTTCTATAGTTGTATTAGTTGGTGTTTCTACTTTTTCTATAAATTCTTCTTTTATATCATTTTCTAATACATTAGCTAAATCTATATCACAAACACCTTTACTTACGTTATATGTAGAACTTATTACTCTATTTTTATTATCTACGCCTATTCCATTTTCTATATTTACAAGTTTCAAACCAACAATTTTTGATACTTGTAATAGTTGTTTTAATTCAAATAACTGTACTAAACTTAAATTTCTAGAAAGCTCATCAAATTCAACTGTTAAAACTAATTTACCATTATCTTCAAATACTAAATCTTTAACATCTATAAGTTTTAACTCTTCATTTTGTCTTTCATTTTCTATAATTTTTATATTATCTTGAGAATCTATAAGTTTTAAATATTTTTTATTTTTAGCTTCTATTTGTTCCACATTTTTATCTAATCTACTATTCATCTACTTCACCTAATATAATTATACCAATAAATTTTATTTTTTGTAACTACATTTCTAATAATTTGATAAATAAATTTGGAATATCTATATCTATAACTATTTTTTCTTTAGTTTTTGGATGAATAAATTCTAAAGTATTAGCTACTAGAGCCATACGTCTTATAGGATCTTTTTTATTTCCATATTTTTTATCTCCAACTATTGGATTTCCCATATCACTTAATTGTACTCTTATCTGATTTTTTCTACCTGTTTTAAGATTTAAGCTTAACATTGTATAATTTTTATTTTCAAGTATTTTTTCATATTCTGTTATAGCTAATTTACCATTTTTATCTTTTACTGAATAAGTGAAATGTGTTTTTGTTTCATTTAAGTAACTCTTTAGTATACCTTTTTTATTTTTTACTTTACCATTTACTACAGCGACATAATTTCTTTTAAAATTTTCCCAATTATCTTGAAGAAATAATTTACTTTTTTCATCTTTAGCAAATATTACTATACCACTTGTATCTTTATCAAGTCTATGTACTATAAATACTTTATTATTTTTATTTTTTTGTTTTAAATAATCATATACATAACTATATAAAGTTCTCACCTTTTCTTTAGAGGTTGCTATGGTTAAAAGATTACTAGGTTTATTTATAGCTATTATAAATTTATCTTCGTAAAGTATTTCTAATTTCTTTTTTTTCATAATTACCTCTATAAATTTTTTTCTAAGTTTTCTATAGCTTTGATAAGTCCTAGTTTACCATATTCATATGTAAGTCCACCTTGTTGATATGCGATATATGGTTTTCTAAGTGGTCCATCGCAAGATAGTTCGATTGAAGAACCTTGTGTGAATGCGCCTGCAGCCATTATTACTTGATCATCATATCCTGGCATATCTGATGGCATTGGTAGAGCATTTGAATCTATTGGAGAACCCATTTGTATTCCTTGACAATATTTAATTAATTTATCTTTATCATTAAAAATAATGTTTTGAACTATATCTACTCTTTCTTCATTATATTTAGGTTCTACATCATATCCTAATTTTTCTAATACATAACTAGTTAATATTGCAGTTTTTAGTGCGGATGAAACAACACTAGGTGCGAAAAATAATCCCTGTAATAATGATTTATTCATATTTAATGATGGCCCTACCTCTTTACCTTCTCCAGGAGCAGTTAATCTCTCACTAACTAGTTCTACTAAATCTTTCTTACCTACAACATAAGCTCCATTAGGCGCAATACCACCACCTAAATTTTTTATAAGAGAACCTACACATATATCTGCTCCTACCTCTATTGGTTCTTTAGTTGATACAAATTCACAATAACAATTATCAACCATTATAATAGAAGAAGAATTAATTTCTCTTATTTTTTTTATAACTTTTTCTAATAATTCAATACTTATACTTTTTCTAGTAGAATATCCTTTTGATCTTTGTATATATATAAGTTTTATATCTTCATTTTTTATTTTTTCTATTATTTTATCATAATCAAAATCATTATCTATTAAATCTATTTCTTCATATTTTACATTAAAAGATTTTAAAGAACTTCTATTTTCCGTTATACCTATTACAGAATGTAGTGTATCATATGGAGTACCACTTATTACTAACATTTTATCATTTGGTCTAAGTAGTCCAAAAAGTGTTACTGTTAGAGCATGTGTTCCTGATATAAATTGGCTTCTAACTAGGGCATCTTCGCTTTTAAATATATCACTATAAACTTTTTCTATTACATCTCTTCCTAAATCATTATAACCATATCCAGTAGTAGAATTAAAATGATATTCAGATACATTTTCTTTATTAAAAGCTTCTAATACTTTTTTACTATTGAAAAGACAAATTTGGTCTGTTTTTTCTAATTCGTCTTTTATTTCTTTTTCAGATTCTTCTACTAATTTAGTTATATTACACATGTTTTCCCTCCAACACTATTATGCTTCCACTTTTTTTATCACTATAAATTAATTTTATTATTTCGTTAGCAATTTCACTTGGCTTTATTAATTCACTTTGTCCTATTCTATTCATTTCTTCTTTTAGATAATCTTGATTCATCAATCTTATGCCTTCAGTATCTACCCAATTTGGACATACAGCATATATTTTTATATTTTTAAGTACTAGAGAAATTGATTTAGTTAAATTAATTAAACCTGCTTTAGATGCTGAATAATCTATATTAAGTCCTGAATATGTATTTATTCCATCTGTAGATGAAATATTTATAATTATTCCATTATTCATTATATTACTAAATTTTTGTATAAGTAAAAAGGGAGCAATTAAATTAACATCTAATACTTCCATAAATTCTTTTTTAGTTTTTAAATTGAAATCATTATCTAAAGATTTAGCCGCATTGTTTATTAAAATATCTATTTTTTTATATTTAGTTTTTATGTTGTCATAAAATTTATTTATTTCTTCTTCCTTTGTTAAATCTAACTTGTATACATCAAATTTAATACCTAATGATTCTACTCTTTTTTTTACTTTTTCTATTTCCTGTTGACTAGTATTATAGGTTCCTATAATATTGTAACCATCACGTGCAAGTTCAAGTGCGATTTCTTTTCCTATTCCTAACGCACATCCTGTAATAAGCGCTACTTTATTCATTCTACCATCTCTATTACTTTATCTAATTTATCTATTACTTTAAAGCCTTTATTTTTATTTAAGTCTGTTGAAAATTGTATACCTATACCTCCTGATGCTTCCCATTCTTTAAGATTACCTGAATAATCATCTATTAATATAGCATCTTTAGAATCTATCATTTTTGTTTTTGATACCTCTCTTGGTACTGGTATTATAGTAACACTTTTACAATATTTTCTAATATAATTTACTTTAGCTACTGCTTCATCTAATGAATTAACGTGAGTTAATATAGCTACATTAAATTTACCTGTTGAAATTATATTTTTTATAGCGTTAAATCCATCGTTTATAATAGGAGTTAAAGATAGTAATTGTTTCCAATTTAAGTTGTAATAAAATTCACTCATTTTTTCAAAATCATTGCTGTCAATACCTAATCTATCTAACATGTCATAAGTTACTCTTATTGTATCTACTATTACTCCATCAAAATCTATATATAAGTTTTTCATATTTCACTTCCTTTTTTATAAGTATATTATACACGCTTTTATCATTTTTTGAAATTATTTTTGTACAAAAAAGGAAATAAGTTTCTATTTCCATTTCCAGTTTCTTACCTCTTCTAAATCTTCTCCATATTCACTTATATATAGTTTATGTTCAATTAGTTTATTTCTACATTCTTGTATTAATCTTGAACCTCTATTTCCTAACTGTGGTAAATATTTAAGTGAATCTATTACTAAATTATATCTATCTATTTTATTTTGTACTCTCATATCAAATGGAGTTGTAATAGTTCCTTCTTCTTGATATCCATGTACATGAATGTTTTTATTTTGTCTATTATATACTAACTGATGAATAAGTGATGGATATCCATGAAAGTTAAATATTATTGGTTTATTTTTTGTAAATAATGAATCATATTCATAATCTGTTAATCCATGTGGGTGTTTTGTATTAGATTCAAGTCTCATTATATCTACAACATTTATAAATCTAATTTTTATTTCTGGAAAATTTTCTCTTAAAATTGAAGTTGCAGCGAGTGATTCTAAAGTTGGTGTTTCTCCTGCGCAAGCCATAATTAGGTCAGGTTCTTCGTTTTGATCGTTACTTGCAAAGTCCCAAATACCTATTCCTTCTGTACAATGTTTTACTGCTTCGTTCATAGTTAACCACTGTGGTCTTGGATGTTTAGAAGCAATTATTACGTTTATATAATTTTTACTTTTTATACAATGGTCAAATACTGATAATAAGCAGTTAGCGTCTGGAGGTAAATACATTCTAACTATATCTGATTTTTTTGTAACTAAATGATTTAAAAATCCCGGATCTTGATGTGTATAACCATTGTGATCTTGTTGCCATACATGAGATGTTAAAACATAGTTTAATGAGGCTATTTTTTGTCTCCAAGATAATTCGCTTGTAACTTTTAACCATTTTGCGTGTTGACTTGTCATTGAATCTACTATTCTTATAAATGCTTCATACGAATTAAAAAATCCATGTCTACCTGTAAGTAAGTAGCCTTCAAGCATTCCTTCACAAGCGTGTTCTGATAACATTGAATCTATTATTCTACCACTTGGGCTTATATATTCATCGTTATCTTTTATTGAACCATTAAATTGTCTATTAGTTTCTTCAAACATGTGATTAAGTCTATTTGACATTGCTTCATCGGGTCCAAATACTCTAAAATTATTAGGATTATATTTTATAATATCTCTTACAAATTTGCCAAGTTCTGTCATATCTTGTTTTTCTATACTACCTGGAGTTTCAACATCTATTTTGTAATCTTTAAAATCTGGTATTCTTAAATTTTTTAAAATTAAACCACCATTTGTATTTGGATTTGAACCCATTCTATAATCACCTTTAGGTAATATTTCCTGTAGTTCTTTTATTAATGTACCATTTTCATCAAATAATTCTTCTGGTTTATAACTTTTCATCCAATCTTCAAGTTGTTTTATATCATCTTGTGTATTTATTACAATAGGAACTTGGTGCGATCTAAAGGTTCCTTCTATTTCTTTATTATCAACTTGTTTTGGTCCTGTCCAACCTTTTGGAGTTTTCAAAATAATCATAGGATATAATGGTCTTCCTATATCAATCTTTGTTGCAGAAGATTTTATTTTTTTTATTGTACTTACACATTCTTCAAGTGCTTCTGCCATCATTTCATGTCTATCATATACGCTCATATCGTTAGTTATTTCAACTATTATTGGTCTCCAACCGCATCCATAAAAGAAAAATTTAAGTTCTTGTTCTGAAATTCTAGAAAATACTGTTGGATTTGATATTTTATAACCATTTAGATGTAATATTGGTAGTACAATTCCATCTGTTTTGGGATTAATAAATTTATTTAGGTGCCATGAAGTTGCGAGTGGTCCTGTTTCTGCTTCACCATCTCCTACAACGCATGCAACGATTAAATCAGGATTATCAAGTACCGCACCGAATGAATGCGATAAACTATATCCAAGTTCTCCTCCTTCGTTTATTGATCCCGGAGTTTCTGGTGCGACATGGCTAGATATACCTCCCGGGAAGGAAAATTGCTTAAATAATTTTTTCATTCCCTCTTCATCCATTGTTATGTTTGGATAAATATCTGTATATGAACCTTCTAAATATACATTTGATACTATACTATTTCCTCCATGACCTGGTCCAGATACATAGATCATATTTAAGTTATGTTCTTTAATTATTCTATTTAAGTGTGTATATATAAAATTTTGACCTGGTACGGTTCCCCAATGTCCTACTATTTTTCTCTTGATATCTTCTTTTTTTAATTCTCTTTTTAATAATGGATTATCAAGTAAATAAAGTTGACCTACAGATAAATAATTAGTAGCTCTAAAATATGCATCTAATTTTTGAGCTGTTGCTTCATTTAATACTTTACTCATTTTATCAACCTCTTCTATTCTAAATATATTATATAATATTTTTTATTTTATAACAACTAATTATCAGTTTTTTTTATTATAAAGTAAATATAAAATATTTTTTGGTATATATTGTATTTAAATTTATATTTTAGTAAAATATATATAGTGGAGGATAAATATGGATATAGTAAATATAAATAATAATTTTGATGAAGAAGTTATAAATTATAAAGGAATTTGTATTGTTGATTTTTGGGCGACTTGGTGTGGTCCTTGTAAAATGTTTGGGCCAATTTTTGAAAAAGCTAATGAAAAATACGATAATATTAAATTTTGTAAGTTAGATGTAGATGAAAATTATGAATGTGCGAAAGAATTTGGAGTTATGTCCATACCATGTATTATAATTTTCAAAGATGGAAAGGAAATAAAAAGAAATATAGGACTTATTGGTGAAGATGAATTGGATAATTTATTAGGTGATTTAAATGTATGATATTATTATAATAGGAGCAGGGCCTGCTGGGCTTACCTCTTCAATATATGCTCGTCAAGCAAGAAAAAGTGTATTGATACTTGAAAAAGAAAGTTACGGAGGTCAAATATTAAAGGCTGATATAGTTAAAAATTATCCTGGATTTAATGAAATATCTGGATATGAGTTTGCGACAAGATTATATAACCAAGCAAAAGAATTAGAACCTGATATAAAATTTGAAGAGGTTGTTGAAATAAAAAATTATGATGATTATAAAGAGGTAATTACAAATAAGAGTGTTTATAAGGCTAAAGCAGTAATAATTGCTAGCGGGGCGAAAAATAGAAAGCTTGGGCTTAATAATGAAGATAAATTACTTGGAAAAGGTGTTTCTTACTGTTCTACTTGCGATGGTATGTTTTTTAAAGATAAAGAGGTAGCTATAACAGGTGGTGGAAATAACGCAGTCGATGATGCACTATATTTGAGTAATATATGTAAGAAAGTATATTTGATATATAGACAAAAAAATTTCAAATTTGATTCTATTAATTTATCAAAACTAAAAGAAAAAGAAAATGTTATTTTTATTTTAGATACGAATATTATCGATATAATTGGTGATGAAAAATTAGAAAGTGTTGTTGTAAAAGAAAATAGTACAAATAAAGAATCTACTTTAAATATCGATGGGCTTTTTATAGCAATCGGTCATATACCTGTTAGTAGCATGTGTGATAACATAATTGATACTGATGAAAAAGGATGTATTATTTCAAATGAGGATTGTACTACTAATATAGATGGAATTTTTGCTGCAGGTGATGTTAGAGTAAAAGATGTAAGACAACTTACTACTGCTACAAGTGATGGAACAATTTCAGCAATAAATGCTTGCAAATACATTGAAAGTAAATTAAAAAAAGGATAAAAAAGAGAATTTTTTCTCTTTTTTAGCTTCTAGCCGCACCATCTACAGATAAAATATTTCCAGTTACATAACTTGCCATATCGCTTGCTAAAAATAGGAAAGCATTTGCAACATCTTTTGGTTCCCCTATTCTTCCCATAGGAATTGATTGTATGATTGGCTTTATTTGTTCTTCTGGTAACGTTGCAATCATATCGGTTTTAGTCACACCTGGAGCTACTGCATTTACTCTAATATTAAAAGGTGCTAATTCTCTTGATAAAGATTTTGTTAGTCCATTAACCGCAAATTTACTTGCTGGATAACCCACACCAGATGGTTGTCCATATATACTAACCATAGATGAGGTGTTTAATATTACTCCACCTTTATTTTTTTTCATATATGGAACTACTGCTTTTGTAACATTAAATATAGCATTTACATTTATATTCATTATTTTAGAAAAATCTTCACTTGTTGTTTCTTCTATTTTTTTATTAGCAGATATTCCTGCATTATTTACTAGAATATCAATGTGTCCATATCTTTTTATAATATCGTCAATGGTGTTTTTTATTTCTTCATAATTATTTAAATTAGGATAATAGCCTGATACTTCGTAACCTTCATTTTTTAAAATTTCAATGGCTTTATTAACGGTTTCTTCTTTTGAGCCAAATAAAATTACCTCTGCATGATTTTCCTTGAATGTTCTTACTATTTCTAATCCTATACCTCTTGTTCCACCTGTAACAACAGCAACTTTATTTCTTAACATATTACCTCCATAAAATTATGTCATTATTTAATATTTGTAAATATATTATACATTAATTTTTAAATTTGAACAACTAAAAAAATTAGGAATTTAAAAATACAATTTAATATTCCTCATCATTTAATTTTTTTTCATAAATATATCCTATTTCATTTTTTACATTTCCTAATTTTTTTGGCTCTCCGTTTGAAATAATTTTTTCATATACTTTTATACAATTTAATTTTTCATAAAACTTAAAATCACTTGATTCATCAGTTAAAATTTGTAAATTTTTCATATTATCATTTTTTGCTAACTCAAATGTTTTTAATAATTTTTTTTACCAATACCTTTTCCTCTAAAATTTTTATCAACAATAAGAATTAAAATTTCACCATCAAAGTAATTTTTCATTTCTTTTGAAGTATAATCATAATTTTCATTATATTGTAAATGGTAAAATAGAATTGGACAAAAATGGCAATCTAGGAATTGGACAGTTTTGTACCAATTCTTTTTCATTA
>CANQIV010000018.1 GCA_947624135.1 uncultured Bacilli bacterium
AGCACAATACCATCTAAACAACATGTAGGAGTAAAAGCAATAATATATTTAAATCCAAGTAACTTAACAGAAAAATGCACAAGTAGTAATGTAAATAGTGATACAGAAACAAAGACAGGATGTATGAAATGGTATGCATATGAAGAAACAAGTAGTACATATACAGCAATATTAGATCACAATATATCATTGACAGCATGGAATTCAGCTAACAATAATACTGATAATAGTGAAATAATGGGACAATTAAATAAAGATACAAGTGATTGGGATAAAAGTTTAAGTGCAAGATTAATAAGTGCAGATGAAATAGTAAAAATAGTTGACCCAAGTAATACTGCAGGATTTGACTATAAAACTAATGCTGATACAGCTATACTAGTTTTTGAAACTTTAACTCAAAATTTTTCTGCTAAATGCATTGCTGATGATAATTGTAAGTATGCATGGCTATATGATAGGACAAATGCAAATTGTAAGTCAATATATGGATGCTTAAATAATTCTGTTGGAAAAACAACTGTTGGCTATTGGACATCAACACCTGTATATGGAAGCAAAGAAAACGTTTGGACAGTTGATTTTGGAGGAGATTTATATGGAGGTCAATCATTAACAAATAAAGAGTTTGGTATAAGACCAGTTATAACAATATTAAAATCAAATATTGGTTAATATAAAAAACTATTGACAATTTGTTAATAGTTTTTCTGTTTACAAAAAAAGATAGATAAATTTTATCTATCAAATTAAAGAATATACATTAAATGCTATAAAACCTATAATAACAATTACATTTAAAACATTAAAGAATTTACTAACATTTTTTCTTGTTATAATTGAAAGTCCAAATAATAATACTAATGAAACTATAATAAAACCATTTATTAAATAATTATTTCTATTATCTTGAAATGTAGTAAACAAAAGTAAATAAATATAATATCCAATACAAAGTAAATTAATCTCACCAATAATATTTAAAATAGAAATTCCTTTTTTCTTTTTTTCTTTATTTGCTAATTTATTTTCTTCTAAATTAAATTTCATTTGTTTAGTAAGTTCAAGTAATTGAGTTTTAGCAAGATTATCTTCTTTTTCTTGAATCTCCTTATTTTCTAATACTTTTTTTGTTTCAGAATTATCGTATAAATCTTTTAATTCTTCTTTAGCTTTTTCAACATCCACAGTTAAATCTTTTGTGCTTCTTTTCTTTTCACTAACCATTTCTTCTATATCATCAAAATTATCATCACTATTTTTATTATTTTCTTCTTCATATTGTTTATTTCTATTTTTTCTTTCTTTTTTTGACATTAAGTCTACAAAAGAAGATGTTTTATCTAAATCATTTTCTTTTATGTCTGATAAATCAATTTTATTTTTCATACAACTATCACCAATTTAATTATAATACATTTTTTATAAAATAAAAAGACATAATAGTAAAAATATGTTATAATATTTTATGGTGATGTAAATGCAAAATACTAATTTAACGTCAATATTATTTATGGTATTTATACCATTTGTATTTGTAGTAATAATAATACCATTTGTAAAGAAAATAGCGCTTCATGTAGGAGCACTAGATATACCTAATGAAAGAAAGGTACATACAAAACCTATGCCACGACTTGGAGGACTTGGAATATATTCTGGTTTTTTACTTGGATATATGTTATTTGGTGAACATACTCCAGCTATGAATTCAATACTTATAGGAAGTTTTATATTAATAATAACAGGTATGATTGATGATATAAAGCCTATGAAACCTTTACCTAAATTAATAGGTCAGTTAACAGCAAGTTTAATAATTGTTTTATATGGTAAAATACTTTTAAGCGATGTAAGTTTTTTTGGATATTACATTAATTTTAAAATTTTTGCTTATCCAATAACAATATTATTTATATTAGGTTGTATAAATTGTATGAATTTAATAGATGGCCTTGATGGTCTTGCAGGAGGGATAAGTTCTATATATTTTTTAACGATAGGAATAATTTCTTATTTTCAAGGTAGAACAGGCCTTGCAGTTGTAATAACGTTTATAATGTTAGGCTCAACACTTGGATTTTTAGTACATAATTTTCACCCAGCAAAGATATTTATGGGAGATTCAGGTTCAATGTTTTTAGGTTTCATTATAGCAGTTATAACACTTTTAGGATTTAAATCAATTATTACATCATCAATAATAGTACCACTTTGTATACTTGTTGTTCCAATATTAGATACAATATGTGCGATAATAAGAAGAAAATTAAAAGGAGAAAGTATAGGAACTCCAGATAAAAATCATTTTCACCATCAATTACTTAGAAGAAATTATGGAGTTACAACTACTGTTTTAATAATATATTTAATTACTATCCTTTTTTCAGTAGCTTCTATTATTTGGCTTTTAGTGGATGCGAAAATAGGATATATAATATATGGAATATTGTTATTTACTTTGATTATATTTGTACTTAAAACAGATATATTATTCGATCATAAAAATAAATAATGGAGTAGTGGTAGTATGAATGAACAATTAGAAAAAGTACACGAAGTTGAAATAGAAATATTAGATAAAATAAAAGAAATTTGTGAAAAAAATAATATAAAATATTTTTTAGATTTTGGTTCACTTTTAGGCGCAGTTAGACATAAAGGATTTATACCATGGGATGATGATATAGATATTGGTATGTTAAGAGATGACTATGAAAAATTTATAGATTTATGTATAAACAAAAAAGCACTCGGCGATAAATACTTTCTCCACTGTTCTAAATCAGATAAAAATTATTTTATTCCATTTATTAAAGTTAAAAAGAATAATACCACATTTGCAGAAAAAACTATAGAAAATATCAATACACATAAAGGTATATTTATTGATATATTTCCATATGATAATGTTCCAAAACAATCTAGTAAATTACAAAAAATTCAAGCAATATTAGTTAAAAGTATGCATGATGCATCTTATGTGAAAAGTAAAATATATAAATTAAGTTCAGTTAGAAGAAAAATTTTCGTTATAATTTTTCTACCATATAGTTTTAGAACTTTAAATAAAATGTATACTAAAGTTTCTAAATGGTTTAATAAAAAACAAACTGAATATATTACAAACTTTTTAGGTGAACATTCAATAGAAGAAGATACATTTTTGAAAAGTAAAATTTTTCCATTAGAAAAAATTAAATTTGAAGGGAAACAATATTACAGCGTAAAAGATAAAGATTATTATTTAAGTAAATTATATGGTGATTATATGACACTACCAAAGAAGAAAGATAGAAAATGTCATATGCCAACATATATAAGTTTTACAGAAGGAGAAAATAGAATAAATGAGAACTAAAAGGACATTTTTAAATTTTATTTCAGAAATAATTCCTTTAATAATAGTTTCATTATTAGGAATATTTAAGTTAAAAGTATTTATTCAAGTATTAGGTGATGAAACATTAGGATTATATCAATTATTTTCTCAAATAATGGTTTATGTCGCACTTGTAGATGGTGGATTATCAAGTGCGGTTTTATATTCTCTATATAAACCAAATTCATCAAATAATAAAAAAAAGATAAATGAAATTTTATCTGCAACATTTAAAGTATTTAATATTATGGGCGCAATTATATTTTTTATTGCTGCTATAGTAGCTTTTATAGTACCATTTTTAATAAAAGAAAATTCATTTGATTATCTATATATAGTACTTACTTTTATTCTTTTTTCATTAAGTAATGTAGTTTCATATTTCTTTGTACCTTTTACATCTTTATATGAAATAAAAGAAAAAAAATATGTCGTTAGTTTATGTATACAAATAGGTCAAATAGTTCAAAATATTTTAGAAATAGTATTATTATTAATTGGTTGGAGTTTTATTAGTGTACTTTTGATGCACAGCGTTGTTAAATTGTTATCTAATTTAGCTGTTTATTTCTTCTTTAAAAGAGATTTTAAAGAATATAATGTTCATTCCAAAAAAAAGGATTACAGTTTTACTAAACAAATTAAACATTTAATGGTTCATAAAATTAATGGATTAATTTCATATAACATAGATGTTTTAATTATATCAAAAGTATTAGGCCTTGCTAGTGTAGCAATATATTCAACATATAATTACATTATAAATATGTTAAGACAAATGTTAGAAAAAATTAGCGGTGCGACACTTGCAATAATTGGTAATTCATTAACTAAAAGTGTAGATAAATCTTATGATATATTTTATGAACTTAATTCAATGGTATATTTTTTATCGATAATAATATGTGTTCCATTAACATTCGCACTTAATTCATTTATAAATATTTGGTATGAAGGTGAAATATTTACAAGTTTTTTAATCGCAATTGTTTTTTCAACATATTTATTTGGATATATTATAAAGATACCTATAACTACTTTTGTAAATGCAGCAGGATTATTTAAAGAAACTAAAAAGTGCGCAATTATGGATACAGTAATTAATTTAGTTTTATCATTAGTTTTAGTTTGGAAAATTGGAATAGCAGGTGTAGTACTTGCTACAACAATATCAGTTTTAATAGCTGAATATTTTATGAAAAATATAGTAATTCATAAATATATATTTAAAAAAAATCCAACATACTTTTATCTTAAAAATATAAAATTTATTGTAGTTTTTTTAGTAGATTTATTTTTAACATCTTTATTATTTAAATTTATAACAATTCCAAATATATTTATATGGTTTTTAGTTTATATAATATTCTTCATTGTAAATTCAATTATTATATATATAATATTTAAATTAATGAAAGAAAATAAATTTATTTATAGATATAAATATATTTTTAGGAGGGGATAATTTGAAAAGAATTTTGATATTACAGATGAAATCAAATTCATTTGGCGGTGTATGGTTTGTAAATAAAACATTATCTGATGAATTTGTCAAAAAAGGATATAAAGTAGAATTAATAGGAATAAGAAAAGAACAAGGAGAAAAAGATTTTAAAGAAAAACTTTTTAGCATTAAAACAATAAATAATATTGATAAATGGGAGATAACGCATAGAAGAGATGTATTAAATTCAATCAAAAATTTTAAATTTTTAAAAAAATTTAAACAATATATAATAGACAAAAGAAAACTAAAAGCTGATTATAATAAGTGTAAAGAAGAGATAAAAAAATATAATCCAGATTTTATTATAGCGTCACATTATCAATTATTAGATGCTATACCTAAAGAATACTTAAAAAGAACTGTTCATTTGCAACACACCTCTTTTGAGTTTATGTTAACAGATAAAAAAAATGTAAAAACTTTAAAAAAATATCAAAATAAAATATTAAAATTAATTTGGCTTTCAAATACGATAAAAAGTCAAGTAGAGGAAATAGGTTTTAAAAATAATAAGTGTATATATAATCCAGTTAAATTTAGTACTGAAAAAATAGCTGATGTAGTTAAAAATAAAAAAATAGTTGTTATTAGTAGGATAGATGTAGAAAAACGAATTGATTTAATGATAAAAATAGTAAATGATATATTTAGTAATACCAAATATAAAGATTGGACATTTGAAATATATGGGGTTGGAAAGTTTAACGATGAATCAGAAAAAATATTAAAAAATAGTAAGCAAATAAAATTTATGGGAGTTACACATGATCCATTATCTATTTTATTAAATTCATCTATAACTCTTAATACATCTTTATATGAAGGTTATTCACTTAGTATAATTGAAGGATTTACATGTGGGTTACCTGTTGTGTCTTTCAATTTTGGAAAGAATGCTAAAGAACAAATTATCGATGGATATAATGGCTTTTTAATACCAATGGATGATATATCATTATTTAAAGAGAAATTAGAAAAATTAATGATAGATAAAAAATTATTAAAAGAAATGTCAAACAATTCTAAAGAGTTTTCAAAAAAATTTAATTGTGATATTATAATAAAAGAATGGATTAAATTAATAGAATCTAATAGGTGATTTAATGATAAAGGTAAGTGTAATAGTTCCAGTATATAATGTAGAAAAATATATATCAAAGTGTCTAGATAGTTTAGTTAATCAAACATTAAAAGATATAGAAATAATAGTAGTAAATGATGGAACTAAAGATAATAGTCAAAAAATAATAGATAAATACGCAAAAAAATATAAAAATCTAAAAAGTTACATAAAAGAAAATGGTGGCTTGTCATCAGCTCGTAATTATGGATTAAAATATGCTAAAGGTGAATATATAGCTTTTGTAGATAGTGATGATTATGTAGAACTTGATATGTTTGAAAAAATGTATAAAAAAGCAAAAGAAAACAATTTTGATATAGTCGTATGTGATACAGTTGAAATATTTGAAGATGGTAAAAAAATATATAAAAAATCTAATCTACATTATAGTGACAATGATATTATTAATTATATAATATCTCCTCCTATGGCGTGTTCTAGAATTTATAAAAAATATATATTTGATTCTGTAAAGTTTGAGAAAATATTTTATGAAGATTTAAATTTAAATCCTTCACTTGTTAAAGTAGCGCATAATATAGGATTTTTAGAAGAAGGATTATATTACTACTTACAAAGAACAGGTTCTATAATGAAACAACAAATATTTAATGAAAAATTAATGGATATATTTGTTGTTCTTGAAAACAATTATAAAAATTTAATAAAAGATTATGAACAAGAGGTAGAATATTTATATATAACTCATCTTCTTCGAACTACAACTTTAAGATTTTTAGATTACGATAATTCTTATGAATATTTAATTAAAATTAATAATGTTATGAAAGAAAAATTTCCAAAATGGAAAAATAATAAATACTATAAAAAATCTTCAATGAAGATGAAAATTATTTGTAAACTTGCATATAAAAAGCAATATTGGTTATTAAAAATTATAAAAAAATTGGTTTAGGTGATAATATGAAACATGCATATTTAATAATCGCGCATAATGAATTTTACATTTTAGAAAAACTGTTAAAATTAATAGATAATGAAAAAAATGATATTTTCATACATATTGATAAAAAGGTTAAAAATTTTAATTTTGAAAAATTTAAAAATTTAGTGGAAAAATCTAATATATATTTTGTCCCTAGAATTAAAGTTTATTGGTCATCATGTAGTCAAATAAAATGTGAACTAAATATGTTGGAATATGCAACTAAAAAAGGAAAATATTCATATTATCATTTAATATCAGGAGTAGATTTACCTTTAAAAAGTCAAAGTGAAATACATGAATTTTTTAAAAAAAATAAAACTAAAGAATTTATAAATTTTATAAGTTACGATATAGATGGTATAACTTTAGAAAAAGTAAAGTATTATCACTTATTTAGAAAAAGTATAAGGAGTAAAAATAAAATTGCTTTTTATATGAGCAATTTTTTCTATAAAATATGTATAAAAATTCAAAAAATATTAAAAATCGATAGAACAAAAGGAAAAAAATATATGTTTGGTTCTAATTGGTTTAGTATAACAGATGATTTAGCTAGATTTGTTGTTCAAAATAAAGATAATATTTTAAAAGAATATAAATGTACAAACTGTGCAGATGAAATATTTTTACAGACATTGGTATATAATTCAAAATTTAAAAAGAATTTATATAAAGATAATGGGAATTTAAGAGCAATTGATTGGAAAAGAGGAAATCCATACACATATAAAGAAGAAGACTTTAATGAATTAATGAATTCTGGTATGTTGTTTGCTCGTAAATTTTCTACCAATATAGATAAAAAAATAGTAGATAAAATATATGAAAAATTAAGGTGATTTAATGGTAAAGGTAAGTGTAATAGTTCCAGTATATAACGTAGAAAAATATATATCAAAATGTTTAGATAGTTTAGTTAATCAAACATTAAAAGATATAGAAATAATAGTAGTAAATGATGGATCTAAAGATAATAGTCAAAAAATAATAGATAAATACGCAAAAAAATATAAAAATGTAAAAAGTTATATAAATGAAAACGGAGGAGTATCTAAAGCTCGTAATTTTGGATTAAAACGCGCTAAGGGCGAATATATAGCTTTTGTAGATAGTGATGATTATGTAGATATAAATATGTATGAAGATATGTATAAAAAAGCAAAATCAAATGATTTTGATGTAGTTGCTTGTGATTTAAAATATATATATGATGAAAAAGAGGTTTTAGCTTTTTCTAATTTAAAAAAAGATTTAACAACTAAAGAAAAAATAAAAAAAACATACGTATCAATGTACCCTGTAGTGTGGAATAAAATATATAAAAAAGATTTATTAAAAAATATTGAATTTAAAGAAAATGTTTGGTTTGAAGATGTAGAATTTTTATATAGATTATATTCTAAAATAAATAGTATGGGTTATATAAATAAACATTATTATTGTTATTTACAAAGACAGGGATCTATAACAAGTACATTTAATAATAAATTGTATGATTATATTAGTAATTGGAATGGAATAATAGACTTTTACAAAAAAGAAAAAATTTATGATGAATATAAAAATGAGCTTGAATATTGTTACGTTAGATATATATATGCAACATTTATAAAAAGAGTAGCTAATTATAAAGATGAAAATGAATATAACAAAGCAGTAGATGAAGCAATAAAAAACGTTAGAAAATATTTTCCAAATTATAAAAAAAATAAATACTTTTATAAAAGTTTAAAAGGAATTTATATGTTGCTATTTAATAAAAAAATTGCTAAAATAATGTATATGAGAAAAAACAAATAGAAAGGAATATTATGAGTAAAATAATAGAAAAATTAAAGACACATACACTTACTTTTTGGCTTTTAAATTTATATTTAGTTTTAATGGTATTTGTACCTAAAACTTATTCATATATATTTAAATTACCATTTAGACTTGGTCTCACTTTTATTTTAATATTGGTTATTTTATATGAATATAAAAAAGGTAAATTAAAATTTAATAATCATAAGTCAAGATTATATTACATTTTTATATTATTTTTTACAATAGCCATAATACCATCAATTATAGTAAGTAAAGTTGCTTTAACAAGTATATATACATATATAAAATTTATATCCGCATTTATTTTATTTGCTTTACTATGTAAGATAAAATTTGATGATAACGAGTATAAAATATTTTTAAAAAATTTAATTATATGTTCATTTATTACATCTATAATAGGATTAATACAATATATTTTTAATATAAATTTAATGATTGAAAATTCCGGTATCGATTATTATCCGGGCGCTAAGGGAAGATTAGAACTAACATTTTTTAATGCTTGTTATTATGGTATATTTATCAATTTTGTTTATTGTTTTGTAATATATTTATTACTTAAAAGTAAAAATAAAAAAAACAATATACTATTAATAATATTAGGTGTTTTAATCTATGTTAATTTGATTTTTACTTTTACAAGAGCAGCAATTTTAATATTTATAGGACTATTTATTATAACTATATGTTTGCTTACAAAATTTAAACCAAATTTAAAATTAATAATACTTAGTGTGCTTTTAATAATAGTTAGTTTAATTATTCCTGGTTCTAAACCACTTATAACTAAAACGTTCGATGATGTAGCAATCATGTCAAGTAAATTAACAACCTTTTTACCAATTAATGTAAATAAAAATGATAAAGTAGATAATGAAGGTGTCGATACTGAATTTGTAGATTATTCTTTACAACATAGAGAAGAATATATTAAAATAGCAAAGCAATTAGCAAAAGATAACATATATACAGGTATTGGTTTTGGTACATATCTTGATTATACAGCAAGTGATGAATTTATTTCAAAATATTCAGATTTAGAATTTTCTAAGGTACCACCTCATTCAGCATTTATGTTAATATTTGCAGAAACAGGAATATTTGGGTTAATTAGTTTTTCTTTGTTATTTATATTACTTTTCTTAATATCATTTAATATATTTATTAAATCATATAAGAAAAATGATGAGGTATATAAGGTTTCTGTTTTATCACTTTCCATGATAATAGGATTTATAATAGTAAATATAATGTCAGAAAATGCAGCATACGATACTCAAATAAATTATTTATTCATGCTTTTATATGGAATATCTATTGGTTATTGTTATAACCATACACCTAAAAAAGTTTTATTTATCGCATCTACAGGAGGACATTTAAGTGAATTATTACAATTAAAATCATTATTTAAAAAATATGATAGCTATTTAATAACAGAAAAAACTAAATCGACAACTGATTTAAAAAATACGTATAAAAAAGTTAATTATTTAGTATATGGAACAAGAGAACATAAATTTATATATATATTTAAATTCTTATACAATTGTTTAAAATCACTTATTCTATATATAAAAATTGACCCAAACGTTATAGTTACAACAGGAACACATACAGCAGTTCCTGTGTGCTACATAGGGAAAATATTTGGTAGCAAAATAATATTTATAGAAACGTTTGCTAATAGTAAAACAAAAACTCAATCAGGAAAAATTATTTACCCAATAGCAGATACTTTTATAGTACAGTGGGAAAGTATGCTAGAATTATATCCTAAAGCAATTTATGGGGGGTGGATATATTGATTTTTGTAACACTCGGTACACAAGATAGAAAATTTTATAGATTACTTGAATCTATTCAAAAACAAATCGATAATAAAACAATAAAAGAAGAGGTAATTGTACAAGCAGGATGTTCAAGTGATTTTAAAACTAAAGATATGAAAATATTTGATTTAATATCGATGGATGAATTTGATAAATATATAAAAAAATGCAATATTTTAATTACTCATGGTGGGGTAGGTTCAATAATTACAGGACTTAAAAATAAAAAAATAGTAATTGCAGCTCCACGTCTTAAAGAATATGGTGAACACCAAAATAATCACCAACTTCAAATAATAGAAAATTTTGCTAAAGAAGGATATATAATACCTCTTGATGATTTTGATAAATTAGGAAATAAAATAAAAGAGGCTAAAAAATTTAAACCCAAAGAATTTAAAAGTAATACTGAAAAATTTGTTAAATTAATAGAAAAAGAAATTGATAATTATTAATCCATAAGCATATAATATTATAAAAGTAAATACATTTTTTAAAAAAATATACATAATTTGAGTAATTTGACAAAAAAATGTAAATTTGCTATAATTTATATCAGTTGATGGCACATTATTCTAGTCATTATATTTATTATGAAGACGGGGCTAAAAATCCGTTAAAGAGCACACCGATGAAACTTCTGGTGCTTGCTTTTATCGCCCAGATAAGGGTGAGTGCTGGAAATGAGAATGTTGGGCATCCATAATGGCATATGTAAATGACCCACCGTTCGTGGAGACCTATTATTGTGTATGGCCTATACGAATACAATATACTCTGATGGACTATATACGAAATAGGATTAAACCTACCATGTGATGAAAGTTGCGGGTAGTGTAGCTTGTCTTGAGTGAATAATTGGGATAATTGATTAAAACAATTCGGTAAGTTTATAGCTAGAACCTCCAGGATTGCAATTTGAAATATTGTTTGCAAAAAAGAATTAATAATAAATAGATGGTGAGGAAATCTTCTAGAGTGTTGTTAATATAAGATTGCAGTGCGTACTAAGTGGCAATCAAGTAGTATAATAGGTGACTTTATACTGGCTTTTTTAAAGGGGAACCGCTTATTGGTAACGATAAGTAAAAACTAGGGAAATCCAACTTGACCTAAGACGTAAAGTTAATTATATTAACGCCATACAAATGAATAAAAAGGTGGGAAAGGTTTATACCTTTTTTCTTTTGGTGGTGAAATATGGAACTTGATGATATAATATTTATAAATAATTTACCTAGTATAGATTTACACGGATTTGATAGATTAACTGCTAGAGTTAAAGTATTAGAATTTATAAACGATAATAAACGTATGAAAAATAAAATAATATGTATAATTCATGGAATTGGCAGTGGCATCTTAAGAGAAGAGGTACATAAAACTTTAAAATCAAGTAAAGATGTATTAGATTATAAACTATTTTATAACAATATAGGTTGTACAATAGTAAAATTAAAAATGGATTAGGTGATTAATATGGAAAAACAAAAAGCAATAGAAGATTTAGAATATTTAGAAATTTATCATTTATTTTATAGTAAAAAATATGACCAAGTAGTAAAAAAAGCAACTAAATATTTAGATAACAAACCATATAATAGAAATATTAGATATTTTAGAGCTCGTTCTTATAGAATTTTAAAACAATATAATGAGGCAATAGAAGATTTAAAATATGGTATAACTAATTTTAAATGTAATTATAAAATATATTTAGAACTTTATTTTATATATTATAACTTAGGTATGTATGAGGAAGCACACTCTTTAGTAGACATAATTAAAAATAAAAAAATATATTGTACTCCTCAAGAATTTAAAAATTTTGAAATATCAGAGATAGTACTAAATAATATATTAGGTATAAAATCACATCAACCTAAATATAAATATATACAAGACCAATTAAAAAAATATGATGAAAACGAAACTTTAAAACATATAAGATTATATAGCGAGCAAGGTGTAGGAGGAGTTTGTTTTACTAAAGATATAGATATAGATTATTTATATAATTTAGTTAAAGAAAATTTAGATAAATATGAAAAATATGATATAAATTCAGGACTTGATTTATATTTGTTTTCAGTCGCAAACGTAGGAATTAATAACAATAAAAGTATAGTTTATAACTCTTTAAAAGTTTTAACAATTCCAAATACTAACAAAATAATAACAATGCGTCCTGGATTTGATGATTTAGGTATCAGTGAACCATTAGATGTAGATTATGATAAATTATTTAAAGAAAAAATAGAAAAATCGAAACAAAAAACATTGTCTCAAATAGATAAATTTAATAAAAAATATTCAAGATAAAATATAGATTTTATTTAGTTTATTTGTTAAAATAAAAAAGGTGATAGATATGAAGATGTGTGATGTGGATTTAAATAGAGTTTCACCTATGATGAAACATTATATAAGTGTAAAAAATAAATATCCAGATGTAATAATATTTTATAGATTAGGTGATTTCTATGAGGTATTCTTTGAAGATGCGATTATAACATCTAGAGAATTAGAGCTTACTTTAACTGGTAGGAGTGCTGGATTAGATGAAAAGGTACCAATGTGTGGTGTCCCATATCACGCTGTAGATGTTTATATACAAAAAATGGTAGAAAAAGGATATAAAATAGGTATATGTGAACAATTAGAAGATCCTAAAAATGCTAAAGGAATAGTAGAAAGAGGTATTACTGGAATTATAAGTAAAGGTACCCTCATGAATGGAGAATCATTAAAAGAAAATGATTTTAATTATATAGGAAATATAATAGATTTTGAATCTTCGTATGGTATTTGTTATACAGATATATCTACAGGTATAATATATGTAGAACTTATAACTCACAATCCTTCACTATTAGTTAGTGAAATAGTAGATATTAATTTAAGTGAAGTAATAGTAAACTCTAATTTTGATAAAAATATATTAAATATTTTAAAAAATCAATTTAAAATATCAATATCTATATCAGATGAAATAAGTGAATTAGAAAATATAAAATATATATATGAAGACATATCAGATGATAGATTAATAAAAACAATAAAACATTTAATAACTTATTTAATAACGATAAAAATGAATGATTTAGTTCATTTACAAAAAGCAATAGTAAAATTAAATAATGCTCACTTAAAAATGAATATACATACAAAAAGAAATTTGGAACTTACAGAAACATTAAGACAAAAAAATAGACAATATTCTCTTATATGGCTTTTAGATAAAACTAAAACTGCAATGGGTTCAAGATTACTTAAAACATATATAGAAAATCCATTAATAGATATAAATGAAATAAATAAAAGATACGATATAGTAGAAAAATTACTTGAAGAATTTATACTTAAAGAAGATTTAAAGAACTTACTTTATGAGGTATATGATTTAGAACGTCTAAGTGGTAGAATTGCTTTTGGGAATGCTAACGCAAGAGATTTATTACAACTTAAATCATCATTAAAAGTTTTACCAGATATAAAAAATATATTAAATTCAATAAATTATCAAGATATAGAAACTTTAAGTGACTTATATGAATTATTAGATAAATCTATATATGAAAATCCACCTGTATCACTAAAAGAAGGATATTTAATTAAAGAAGGCTTTAATAGTGAGTTAGATGAATTAAAAAATTTACGTTCAAATGGTAAAGATTTTATCGCAAGATTTGAAGCCGAAGAAAAACAAAAAACAGGTATTAAAACTTTAAAAGTAGGATACAATAGAGTATTTGGATACTATATTGAAATATCTAAAGGTATGACTAATTTAGTTAAAGAAGAATATGGTTATGAAAGAAAACAAACATTATCCAATTGTGAAAGATATATAAGTCCAATACTTAAAGAAAAAGAATCTTTAATACTTAATGCAGAAGAAAAAATAATAAATTTAGAATACGATTTATTTATAAGTGTCAGAGATAAAATAAAAGAATATATTCCAAAACTCCAAAAAATAGCTAAAACTATAAGTGAAATAGATGTATTACAATCATTTTCTACAGTATCAGAAGAAAACAATTATGTAAGACCAACTTTAATAGAAGAAAGAATAATAGATATAAAAGAAAATAGACATGCAGTAGTAGAAAAAGTAAAAAATAACGAGTATGTATCAAATGATATAATAATGGATGAAAATACAAATATATTACTTATAACAGGACCTAATATGGCAGGTAAAAGTACATATATGAGGCAACTTGCAATAACAGTAATAATGGCACAAATAGGCTGTTTCGTACCTGCTAAAAGCGCTAAATTACCAATATTTGATGCAATATATACTAGAATTGGTGCGAGTGATGATTTAGTTAGTGGAGAATCAACTTTCATGGTAGAAATGAAAGAAGCAAATGATGCAATTAGTAATGCTACAAAAAATTCACTACTATTATTTGATGAATTAGGTAGAGGAACAGCCACTTTCGATGGTATGGCACTCGCACAATCAATAATTGAATATATTCACGATAATATAGGCTGTAAAACAATATTTTCAACACATTATCACGAACTTACAGATTTAGAAAATAATTTAAAATATTTAAAAAATATACATGTAAGCGCTAAAGAAGAAAATGGAACAGTAACATTTTTACATAAAATAAAAATGGGTAGTATTGATAAAAGCTATGGTATACATGTAGCAAAACTAGCAAACTTACCTGATATTTTAATAAAAAGAGCCAGTGATATATTAAGCGTTTATGAAACAAAAGAAAAGAAAAGGGATATAAAAATACAAGAATCATTTCCAATTGATTTACTTATACCTAAAGAAAAATCTGATATAGAAAAAAGAATAGAACAAATAGATATAACAAATATAACACCTATGCAAGCTTTAAATATTTTAGATGAACTAAAAAATGAGATTAAATAATGAAGTTGTAAGATAAAAGTGTACACAAAAAAAGTGTATGCTTTTTATTGACAACTTCAATTAAATAACTCATTTTTTTTGAATATAATATATTGGTGATAATATGGCTATAGTAGGAATAGTTATGAGAAAATCAAAAAGTTTAGAAAATCATAATACAAATGTAGTATATAGTAATATAGTTAGTAGCATATATAAAAATGGTGGTATTCCAATAGGAATAATACTAAATGAAAATTATAAGGAAATAATAGACTTTTGTGATGGAATTATATTTCAAGGTGGAGATACAATAGAAGAATATGATTTAGAAGCTCTTTCTTATATATACATAAAAGATAAACCAGTACTTGGAATATGTTTAGGAATGCAAGAAATGGGAATTTTGTTTGATGGAGAGTTTAAAACAATAAATAATCATAAAAAAAATTTAAATTACGTTCACGATATATATATAGATAAAAATTCTAAACTTTATGATATATATAATGTCAATTATTTAAAAGTAAATAGTAGACATAATGATGCATTAAAAACTACAAAATTAAATGTGAGTGCTTTAAGCAGTGATAACATAATAGAAGCAATAGAAGATAAAACTAAAAAGTTTTTTGTTGGTATTCAGTGGCACCCAGAAGATATGATAAAATATGATGAAAAACAAGAAAAAATCTTTAAATATTTTATAAATTCATTATAATTGGTTGACTATTTTTTTTAATGTGATATAATTAAAAAGTGTTAAAAATTTGGGAGTGATATAATGGATAATAAAAACGTATTTAATACATATCAAAAAATGAAATCAAAGTTATTAGAATATAAAAAAAATAATATACAATATGTTCAAATAGATTCAGTTGGAATAAGTCCAATAATTTGTGAGGAAAGTATAAAAGATAGTATGGTAGAAGATGCAATTGACATTTTTTCTTCATTTGATACACAGAAAATTAAACAACTAATAATAAGAGAGAATAGATAATATGGTAGATAAATTGCAACAATTTAAAATAAATTTAATAAAAGAAAAATCAAAAATAATGAATTTAGAAATAGAAAATAACAAAATAAAAAATGAAAATATAATAATTCAAAGAAAATTAGATAAAATATCAAAACAAATAAATAATATAAATAAATATAAAATGAAAAAGAAAAGACTTAAATTAGAATGTGCAACATATTCATTTTTTTGTTTTTCTTTAGCCCTTTTTATAGGCCCTCTTTGTGTATCCATAATGGGAGCAACTAATATTTTATTTTCTTTAATACTTTCAAGTTTACTTTTTATAACTATGTTTCCAACTTTTATGTTTATGTTTGCTAATCAATTTAGTGAATATAAAAAAGTAAGTAAATATTTAAAAAATAATAAAATAAAAAATAAAGAAAAAACTTATCAAAAATATAAAAATAAACAAATAAAAAATAACAAAAATTATAATTTAAATATTAGTGGTATAATTGTATCTAAAGTAAAAATAAAAAGAATAATAGATGATTATGATAATATGATGAATCTAAATAATAATATAGAAAATAAACAAATAAAAAATGAAAAAATATATGTTAAAATTTTAAAACGTGCTTCATAAATAGTAATAATACTATTTTTCTTTTTGCAAAATAATGTTATAATATTCCGTGGGTGGTTTAAAATGATTAAAGGTTATAAGTGCTTTAATGAAGATTTTACAAACAGATATGGATTTAAATTTAGTGTAGGAAAAATATATATAACTGATAGTCATGTAAAATTTAGATCACGCGGATTCCATTTTTGTAAAAATCTTGAAGATACATTTAGATATTTTGATGCTTTTAATTTAAAGATTAAAATATGTGAAGTAGTAGGTAGTGGTAATATAGCAACCTATTCAGATGAATACTATGGATATTATGATATGTATTCTTGTGAAAAACTAGAAATAAAACATGAATTAAATCGAAAAGAAATTATAGATTATGGACTTAGTTTAGATTATACAAAAGTTTCAAGATTTATACAAGGTTTAAAATTAACAAAAGAAGAAATTGATAAATTTAAACAACGATATAAAAATTATATAAACGTTATACAAGCTATTGAATATTATCAGGAAAATAAATTATACGTATATGAAAGAAAAATATAGGTGATGTTATGGATAAAATAATAATTAAAGGAGCAAGAGAAAATAATTTAAAAAATATAGATTTAGAATTACCTAAAAATAAATTAATAGTAATGACAGGTGTAAGTGGTAGTGGTAAAAGTTCTTTAGCTTTTGATACTATTTATGCTGAAGGTCAAAGAAGATATGTAGAAAGTTTAAGTGCATACGCTAGACAATTTTTAGGTGGAACAAATAAACCAGATGTAGATAGTATAGAAGGACTTTCTCCAAGTATTAGTATAGATCAAAAAACAACAAATAATAATCCAAGAAGTACAGTAGGTACAGTAACAGAAATTTACGATTATTTGAGATTACTTTATGCAAGAATAGGTGTTCCATATTGTCCTAAACATAATAAACCAATATCAAGTCAAAGTATAGAAGAAATGACAAACCAAATATTAAAATTAGATGAAGGAACAAAAATAAGAGTACTTGCTCCTATAATTCATGGAGAAAAAGGTACTCATAAAGATTTACTAGATGATCTTAAAAAAGATGGATATACTAGAGTAATAGTAGATGATAATGAATATGAATTATCTGATGAAATAAATCTAGAAAAAACAAAAAAACATAATATAGAAATAGTAATAGATAGACTTATAATAAAAGAAGATATAAGAAGCAGACTTAATGAAGCAATAGAACTTTCATGTAAATTATCAAATGGTAAATGCGTTATAGATGTAGTAGGAGATAAAAAAATAGTTATGAGTGAAAAATATGCATGTCCTGATTGTGATTTCTCACTTCCAGAATTAGAACCTAGGTTATTCAGTTTTAACGCACCTTATGGAGCTTGTCCTGATTGTAATGGATTAGGTTTTAAACAAAAAATAGATGAGGATTTAATAATACCAGATAAAAATAAAAGCATATTAGATGGTGGTATAGTCGCACTTAATATGGATGCATCTATATCAAATACTCAGGTAATAACACTCGCAAAACATTATAATATAGATTTAAGTAAACCAATAAAAGATTTAACAAAAGAAGAACTTAATTTAATATTGTATGGATCAAATGAACAATTAGAATTTAACTATGTAGCAAACAATGGTAATACTAGAAAAACTAAAGATTACTTTGAAGGAGTAATTAATAATTTAGAAAGAAGATATATAGAAACAAAAAGTGGATGGATAAGAGAATGGCTAGATAAATTTATGATGGAGCTTCCTTGTACTACTTGTGGAGGAGCTAGGTTAAATAAATCAGTATTATCAGTTAAAATAAATAAAAAAAATATATATGAAATGACATGTTTATCAATAGAAGATTTATATGATTTTTTAAATAATTTAAAATTAAATAAAGAACAAGAAAAAATTTCAGAATTAATATTAAAAGAAATAAAAGATAGACTTAAATTTTTAATAAACGTAGGATTAGGTTATTTAACTTTAAATAGAATGGCTGGAACATTATCTGGTGGAGAAGCTGGAAGAATAAGACTTGCTACTCAAATTGGTTCACATCTTACAGGTGTTTTATATGTATTAGATGAACCAAGTATAGGTTTACACCAAAGAGATAACACTAGACTTATAAATTCACTTCTTGAAATGCGTGATTTGGGTAATACTTTAGTGGTTGTAGAACACGATACAGACACCATGCTTGCATCTGATTATCTTGTAGATGTAGGTCCACTTGCAGGTATTCATGGTGGAGAAATAGTTGCAAGCGGTACACCAAAACAAGTTATGAATAATGAAAATAGTTTAACTGGAAAATATTTAAGTGGTAAATTAAAGATAGAAATTCCATCTAAAAGACGTAAAGGAAATGGAAAATATATTGAAATAAAAGGAGCTTGTGAACATAATTTAAAAAATATAAATGTAAAAATACCACTTGGTAAATTTGTTTGTGTAACAGGTGTAAGTGGTAGTGGTAAAAGTAGTTTAATAAATGAAATATTATATAAAGCAGTTGCTGCAAATTTATATAAAAGTAAAGAAAAACCTGGTAAATATAAAAAAATAATAGGTCTTGAAAATATAGATAAAGTAATAGATATATCTCAAGCTCCTATTGGACGTACACCTCGTAGTAATCCAGCAACATACGTTGGAGTATTTGACGATATTAGAGATGTATTTGCTTCTACAAAAGAAGCTAAAATGAGAGGTTACGATAAAGGTAGATTTTCATTTAATGTAAAAGGTGGAAGATGTGAAGCTTGTTGGGGAGATGGAGTAAAAAAAATAGAAATGCATTTTTTACCAGATGTATATGTACCTTGTGAAATTTGTCATGGAACTCGTTACAATAGAGAAACATTACAAATAAAATATAAAGGTAAAAATATCTATGATGTACTTGAAATGACAGTAGAAGAAGCTTTAGAATTCTTTAAAAATATACCTAAAGTAAGAGATAAATTACAAGTTTTAATGGATGTGGGGCTTTCATATATGAAACTTGGACAAAGCGCACCTACACTTTCAGGTGGTGAGGCAGGAAGAGTTAAACTTGCTAAAGAATTGCAGAAAAAACCTACAGGTAAAAGTTTGTTTATATTAGATGAACCAACAACTGGATTACATGTACATGATATTAAAAAATTACTTGAAATCTTAAATAGAATAGTAGATAATGGGGATACAGTACTAGTTATAGAACACAATCTCGATGTAATAAAAGTTGCTGATTACATAATAGATTTAGGTCCTGAAGGTGGAAATGGTGGAGGAGAGGTAGTTACCTTTGGAACACCAGAAGAGGTAATTAAAGTAAAAAATAGTTATACAGGACAATTTTTGAAGGGAGTTATAAATGAAAGTTAGCTTTGAATATACAAAAAAAGAATATGAAAAATATTTAATAAGGTCTAGAAAAGTAAATAATATTATATTATTTGTTTTAGGAATAATACTATATTTATGGTTATCATATAAAAAAATATCCTTAATATATTTACCTTTATTTGTTTTAGCATACATTGTTGTAATAATACTTATAAATAAATTATATGTTGTATGTTATTTTAAAGTTAATGAAATGTTAAATTATAATACTTATGGAAAATATATTTTAGAACTAACACCAAATAAATTTTCATTAACTATAAATAAATCTAAAACAGATTATAAATATAATAAAATAAAAAAAATAATAGAAAGAAAAAAATATTTTAAATTAAAATTTGATGGATTAAGAGATTATTTAATATTTGAAAAAATGGTATTTAAAGATAATGAATATCAAGATGTATTAAATAATTTTAAAAAATATGTAAAAAAATAATTTACAATTAAATGCACAAATGGTATAATAAAGCGTCAGAAGGCGATTATATGCTTTTAATTCAACAAAAACTATTTATTTTAAAGAAAGAAGATGTTGGAATTATAATGTGCTAATTATGTAAAATTAAAAATGATATTGATTATTTGCTTATGCTATAAAAGTATTATAATAGTCTTAAATATAAGTATTAGGTAACTAATAAAGAAAGTAGAGGGTTTTTATGAAAAAAGTAAATTTAAATGACATAAATGAATATTATGCTGTAAGGGACAAATATGATAAATCTTTTTTAGGAAGATTAACACTTAAACAAAGAAAATTAATACACCCTATTTTATTAAATGTTATAAAATTAAGAAATAGAGGAAATAAATTTAAAATTGAAACATTAAATGGAAAAATTGAACAGACAAGCAGACCAAAAATTTTTTGTATAACACATATAGGAAAATTCGATATAGAAGTAGTATCTGAGGTTATAAAAGAACATTATTATTTATTATCAGGTGATTTTGAAAATATAAAGGGTACTCTTGAAGAAAAATTTTTAGGTTTGAATGGTGTAATATATTTAAGAGAAGATGATAAAGGAGATAGAAAAAGATCAAAAGAAAAGATGATTGAAACCTTAAAATTAGGTGGAAATATTATGTATTTCCCAGAAGGTACTTGGAATTTATCACCAAATTTACCAGTATTACAATGTCCATTTGGAATAATAGAGGTTGCTCAAAAATCTAATGCAGTTATAGTTCCAATAGGAATAGAGCAATATGGTAAAACATTTATTGCAACAGTTGGTAAAAATTTTGATGCTTCTAAATATAGTGAAGATGATAAGATAAAAGCTATAAGTGATTTAAGAGATGCTATGGCAACTTTAAAATGGAATATTTGGGAAAGTGTATCTCCAAATGTAAGAGCTCAATTAGACGAAAACGAATTTGATAAATTCATAAATGAAAGATTAAAAGAATGGCCTAATTTTACTCTTGAAGAATTTTATAACAGAGTTTTTAAACCTAAAAATATACATGACGAAAAAAATGTATTTGAATGTTTAAAAGATTTAGATATAGATACAAATAATGCTTTTTTAGCAAAACAACAATTAGATTATCAGAAAAAGTATGTAAAGAAAAGATAAAAATAAATCTTTTCTTTTTTTTCTGCTTATAGTATAATTATTTTGTAAGGTAGTGGTAGTATGGACGGTATAGCAAATATCTATTTTCCAATAAGTGCATTAATGATAATATCTTTATTAGTAATTCTATTTTTTAGCAAGAAAAGAGTAAATAATATTGAAACAAGAATCTATAAATTGCTTATTATAATAAATTTATTTGAATCAATAATTGCTTGTAGTATTGTTGCTTTTGCAGTTTTAGATGGCTCATTATTTGTTTTAAATATTATTGATAAAATAGATTATATACTAATTTTAAGTTGGATATGGTTACTTTTTTTATACACATATTTGTTGGCTTTTAAAAATAAAAAAATCATAATATTGACAGGAATAATAAACATTGTAATTTATACAGCAATGTTATTTACAAATATAGTTATAGTAAATGAAAATGGTATTATGAATTCATATGGTACAAGTTATAATATTTTATTTGGTTCTATTATGATATATTTATTATTAACAATAATATTTGTTTTTATTGGTATATGTAAAAATGTATCAAAGAAAAAATATGTACCTATCGCATCATTATTAATTTTAATAATTGCAATGGTACTTATAAGAATTATTAGACCTGAATTAGTTCTATTATCTTTTATAATGAGTTTTGTAACACTCATAATGTATCACACTATTGAAAATCCTGATGCAAAATTAATAAATGAATTAGAACTTGCAAAAAATCAAGCAGAAAAAGCAAATAGAGCGAAATCCGACTTTTTAAGTAATATGTCTCATGAAATAAGAACACCATTAAATGCGATAGTAGGACTTTCTGAGGTTATAAAAACAAGTGATGATATAGATGAAATACACGAAGACGCTAACGATGTCGTAATGGCTTCACAAAATTTACTTGAAATAGTAAATGGAATACTAGATATAAGTAAAATAGAAGCAGATAAAATGGAAATAGTAAAAACAAATTACAATTTTAAAGAAATTCTAGAAGAATTAAAAAAATTAACTGAGGTTAGAATAGGAGAAAAAGACTTAACTTTAAGATGTAATTTTGCAGAAGATTTACCAGAAAACTTATATGGAGATAAAGGAAAAATAAAACAAGTAATAACAAATTTACTTACAAATGCAGTTAAATATACAGAAAAAGGATACATAGATTTTAATGTAAGTTCTATAAATGAAAAAGAAGAAAGTAAATTACAAATAACTGTATCTGATACAGGTAGAGGAATAAAACAAGAACAAATGGATAAATTATTTACTAAATTTAATAGACTAGATGAAGATAAAAATACAACAATAGAAGGAACAGGTTTAGGACTTGCAATAACAAAATCTTTAGTAGAGCTAATGGGTGGTAAAATAGTAGTACATTCCACATATGGAGAAGGAAGCAAATTTACTATATTTATAAGCCAAAAAATATCTAATGGACAAGATATTCCAAAAGAAAAGATAGAAGAAAATATTTCATTTGATAACAAAAAAATATTAATAGTAGATGATAATGCTTTAAATATAAAAGTAGCAAATAAAGTATTAAAAGAATTTAATTTGATTATTGAAAGTGCATATAGTGGTGAAGAATGTCTAGAAAAAGTAAAAACAACAAAATATGACTTAATACTTATGGATATAATGATGCCAAAAATGAACGGGGTAGAAACATTAAAAAAATTAAAAGAAAATAAAGACTTTAAAATACCAGTAGTCGCACTTACTGCAGATGCAATGCAAGGACAATCAAATAAATATATAGAGGTAGGATTTAATGATTATTTATCAAAACCAATTGAAAGAGAAGAACTAAAAAGAGTTTTAAATAGTTGTTTAAGTGTAAAAAATGAAGAAAAAATTATAGAAACAACAGAAGAAGACAATAAAAAAATATTACCAATAACAGAAGAAGAAATAGAAATGTTGAATAAAAAATTTCTAAAAGAAGATACAAAAGAAAATAAAAGTGTAGAAAAAACAGACTATTTAAAAGAAAATGGAATAGATATAGATGCTTCATTAGAACTTTTAGGTGACATTGAAATGTATAATGAAACACTTGAAACATTTATAGAAGAATCTAAATCAAGAATACCAAGAATAGAAAAAAACAAACAAGAAAATAATATGAAAGATTATAGTATTGATGTACATGCAATGAAAAGTGATAGTAAATATTTAGGTTTTAAAAAGTTAGCAGAACTATCTTTAAACCATGAAATGAAATCAAAAGAAAATGATATAAATTATATAAATGAACATTATCAAGAATTAATAGATGAATATAATAGAATAAATAAAGTTATTCAAAATTATAGAAGCAAATAAATTTTTTCATTAAAAACTTATTTTGAAAAAAATAAGTTTTTTAATACTTGTAAAAAACAAAGATAAGTGATATCATTAATATAGATAGAAGAGTAAGAAAAAGCTTCTATTAGAGTGAAAGGAATGGAAATATGAAAGAACTAAAACAAGAAAATATCAATAGGGGGGGGGGTACTTTACACTAGAAAAGTAAAGGCGTTCACCCTAATAGAACTTTTAGCAGTTATAGTAATATTAGCTGTAATTGCTGCAATCGCAACCCCAATAATACTAGGGGTAATAAATGATTCAAAGTACAAAGCATTTAAATTAAGTTTAAACAATATAGAACACGCATATGAACTTTATGCAACTCAAAATAATATCGAACCTGGAACAGAGATAGATATAAGTAAACTACCATTAGATTCAAAAAATTTAAAAGGAAAAGTATTTTTAAATGGCGAAGGTAAAATAGAATTAAAAGAGGTAACCGATGGAACATATAGTGCGGAAGGAACACTAGATGATTTAAGCATGCTTAAAGGAACAGTAGAAGATTTACTAGCAAATAGATTAGATGTAGAAATGAAACTAACATCAACATCAAGTAGTATTGTTGTTAATGTTGAAACAAAAGAAGGATACCCAACAAGTTATAGTTATCAAATAACAGGACCAGATGACTATAAAAAGGAAGCAAATAACTTAAAAGAAAGTAAATATGCATTTGATAAATTAAATTT